>JBCNPG010000296.1:0-4785 GCA_039593445.1 Pedobacter sp. | reverse complement strand
GCTCAGCAGTATGTTGCTGGTAGCGATGACATTACCGCTGTTTATCCGCACCTCGCCCTTCGCTGGCGCAGGCGATCTGATCACCCTGATTTATCTCTTTGCGCTGTTCCGCTTTTATAAGCGAAGCGAACATTGAAAAGGAAGTGGCAAAATCCTTATACCTGAACCTGAAGAATACGTCATTTACCAGCGAATGGGCCTCTTACCAAGACCTGAGTATTACAACGGCCGGAAATTCGACCATTGACATCAAAGGCGATGAGCGCCAGGTAAAAGAGTACAGCATCCAAAACCTGAGGTTAAATACAACCGAAAAGGCCAAGGTAAACCTGGAGAACATGACCATTCGTAGCTGCAGAGGTTCGCTATCAGACCAAACTTTGGTAAGTATGCCTGCCGTAAACCTGAAGCAATTGTTCACTAAGTAATCACCAAACAAACTCCTAAAGCCGGGCATGCCTTTGGCGGGCTCGGCTTTATTTTAAAACTAAACAACATGATTTTTTTGTTGCTGATCATCCTGATCATCTGCCAGTTTTTATAGCTAGACTGCGGTTTGGCGCATAAAAAGAATCGAAGCTTGAATATCCTTGGCCAACAGTCTATCCGCATCATTAAAGGCAACCGTCTGGCGATAGGCACCTACCAGTTGTTCAACTTTGGGCGATGATTGCTCGGGCCGTCTCAAATCAAGCGCCTGGCTTGCCGTAAGCAGTTCTATCGCTAAAATTCTTTCCAGGTTATCGCAAACGCGCAGGCATTTGGTCGCCGCATTGGCACCCATGCTGACATGATCTTCCTGACCGTTGCTGCTTACAATACTATCTACAGAAGCAGGCGTGCACAATTGTTTGTTCTCGCTAGCAATAGAAGCCGCGGTATATTGGGTAATCATTAATCCCGAATTCAATCCGGCATTCTTCACCAAGAAAGGAGGCAGGCCTCGCGTGCCCGAAATCAGTTGAAAGGTTCTTCTTTCCGATATAGAGCCTATTTCGGCCAGGGCAATGCACAAAAAGTCGAGGGCCAGCGCCAAGGGCTGCCCATGGAAATTTCCGGCAGAAATAATCCTATCTTCATCTGGGAAAACATTGGGATTATCGGTAACCGAATTGATTTCGGTTTCGAAAACAGAAGCTACATAATTAATGGTGTCTTTGCTGGCGCCATGTACCTGGGGTACGCAGCGGAACGAATAGGGGTCTTGGGTTTGCTTGCCTTTTCTGGCCATCAACTGGCTTCCTGCCAACCAATCCTGAATGTTTTTGGCGGTATCTAGCTGACCTTGGTGAGGCCTGATCTGGTGGCTCAGGTTCAAGAACGGGTCAATGCGGCAATCAAATGCATCTAAGGCAATGGCCGTAATGGCATCGGCCCAAGCAGTCATTTGTTGGGCCTTCAACAGGCAATAGCAGCCGTAGGCACTCATAAACTGCGTTCCATTAATCAATGCCAGCCCCTCTTTGCTCTGCAGGGTAAGATTGTTCCAACCCAATTCCTGATAAAGCGCTACTGTACTTGTTTTCTGGCCTTTGTACCAAACTTCTCCTTCGCCGATTAAAGGCAAGGCCAGGTGCGCTAAAGGCGCCAAATCGCCAGAAGCACCCAAAGAGCCCTGGGTATAAATGACAGGCAAAATATCGTGGTTGTAGAAATCGACCAGGCGCTGTACCGTAGATAAGGCTACTGCCGAATGTCCATAGCTGAGCGATTGGATTTTGAGCAGCAACATCAATTTAACAATTGGCTGCGGTACTTCGGCACCTGTGCCACAGGCATGCGAAAGCAGCAGGTTATGTTGCAGCTGGGTAAGGTGGGCCGAATCTACCTTTACGTTTTGAAGGTAGCCAAATCCAGTGTTGATGCCGTAAATCGGATCCTCGTTATCATTCAGTTTGTGGTCAAGGTATTGGCGGCATTTTTCAATGCGGGCAATCGCCATTGGGGAGAGACTGATCTTTTTTTGCTCGTTAACCAGCTGTTGGATAACGACCAATGATAGCGGTTGTAAGCCGATTTCGTAATTTGCCATGGGTCTTATATTTGGTGCCCAAAAGTATAAATAATGCTCAATTTAACCCAATTCGGGCTGATGATTTTTCGAGTGGTCTGAAATGTTAACCGACTCTTACTGGTCTTAAAACTATGTAGCAGGTTAGCTCTCCAAAATCTCCAATTGGGTAATAATGTCGTCCTCGGTTATGGGATAAGGTACATCGTTTACAATGTTCTGGTAAACCGCTTCGAACAAGCCTGTATAATCTCCCTTTTGCGATGGGATGAAAGAAGTCTCGCGCCCACCGTCGGCGGTTACGGTGGTTAGCTTGCCTTCATTGTTCGGATATTCAAGGCCATATTGCGCATCGGTAGGTTTGATGCCTTTTAACAGCTGTTCTTCCTGTACGTCGGCATGGTTTTTTAGAAATGAACCCTGCATGCCATTCAGCACAAATGCAGCTTGGATATCTGCCACCAGCATACTGGCGGTCAGGAAAACATTGAGCTCGTTGGGATAGCTGAGTTGGATGGCAAAATAATCGTCAACTTTGGTGTTTGCCCTGTTGTGGCTCAACACCTTGTGAAAACTCTTGGGCTTGCCAAACAAACTAATGGCTTGGTCTAGCAAGTGTGGCCCCAGGTCGTATTGCAGGCCGCTGGCGGCAATAGGTTCTTCCTTAAAAGTTTTAGGGCCAATTTCGTTGCGGTAGCGGTCAAAACGGAAATGTACTTCGACCAATTTGCCTAATACGCCACTGTCGATAATCCTTTTTACCGAATTAAAACCGCTGTCGTACCTTCTGTTCTGATAAACCAAGGCCTTTTTGCCTTGGCTCTTGGCCAGATCGAACAGTTCTTTAGCTTGAGCACAGGTTGCCGTAAAAGGCTTCTCTACCAAGATATGTTTTCCGGCCAGCAAGGCTTGCTTGGCATAGTCGTAGTGCGTATAGTTCGGGGTATTGATGATAACCAGTTCAATCGAATCGTCGGCAATGAGTTCGGCCACGCTGTCGTAGCTTTTTACGCCGGGATAGTCGAGCGCAGCCTGCTTTTTGTTACGTTCGGTAACAGCCGACAGCTGAAAGCCGGGATGCGTACTTACAAATGGGGCGTGAAAAACCTTGCCCGACATGCCATAGGCCAAAAGGCCGGTGTTGATTTTACGGTTCATGACACAAAGCTAAAAAATTGACGTAGATGTGCGTTAAGGATGGCAAGGTAAAGCGCTATAAATGTATATTTGTGACATGAAACCAGCAGAAATACATGCCAAATGGAAAGTTTTGCAGGAAAGGATCGCCAAAGAGTTTGAATCTGAATTGCCAGATCTAAAAGTAGTACTCTTTTTAATCGGCGTTCAGGAGCTGGGACAGGGACCAAGGAAATACAGCAAGAGGCAAAAAGAAGAGCTGATGCACATTGCCACTTGCAGGCTGTTGAGCGAGCTGGGCTTTTACGAGCTCGAAGGCTTGGACCAAGACGGTTGGCCACATTGGAAACTGGTGAAACCCGTTCCGTCTTATGCCATGATGGAACAAGAGCTGTTACTCAAATCGCTGGCGATCGGCTACTTTGCAGACATCTATGAGTAAAACTCATGGAAGGCAACAAATAAAAAAGTCCCGATTTAATCGGGACTTTTTGTGATATAGGTAAATAGAACTATACTGATTAGCCTGCTTTTTGGGCTTCTTTTTTCAATTGGTCGTTCGCTACGATCACAATCTCTACCCTACGGTTAGCTGCTCTGCCTGCATCGGTAGCGTTATCTGCAATCGGCTCCGAAAATCCCTTACCAATGGTAATTAAGCGAGAAGAAGGAACTCCTTGCGAAACGGCATAAGCTTTAACGGCTGCAGCTCTTTTTTCTGAAAGATTCATATTGTATTGCTCAGTACCGCGGCTATCGGTATGGCCGATTACCTTGATGTCGGTACCTGGATATTGATTGAGAGAAGAAGCCAAGCTTTGGATGTTTTGTTTGGCTACGTCTTTTAAATCAAATTTGTCGAAGTCAAAAAGGATACCGCTGTCAAATTTCACAATGATACCTTCACCTTCGCGGATTACTTCTGCATTTGGAATGGCATTTTGGATTTCGGCAGCCTGTTTATCCATGCGCTTGCCAATAAAACCACCTGCAGTACCGCCAACCGCTGCGCCAATAATGGCACCTACGGCAGTGTTACCTGCTTTTTTACCAATAATACCACCAATTACGCCACCTGCTGCTGCGCCAATACCCGCACCTTTTTGCGTGTTGGTTAAACTGTCGCAACCTTGAAAAGTCATTGCGCCTATTGCAAAAGCTACACTTAATGTTGCTATTTTGAATCTTGAAGTCATCATTTTATTACGATTTTGATTTAATGTTTGTTAATTATTCAAAGGTAATGCCAATTCTGCATTCTCGCTTAAAATAAAAGCCAATTTATGGGTTATTCGCTGTAATACCGTGTTTTAACGGTATAGCCACAGGCATCAAGCCTCCACCAAACTGTGATCAATCTATACCCCGAACCCGGTACAGATTGACCATATTTGTATACATGTTTGTTACATGTAGCCGCTTTATTCCGAGAAGTACGCCTCCAGTTCTTTTAGTGTATTTTCGTCGGTTTTAAAATCTTTGATAACCACACCTTTTTCCAACAAGATGATCCTGTCGCATACATCGGTTACATGGTTCAGGTCGTGGCTCGAAATCAAGGTCGTCAGGCGATGTGTGGCTTTAAGCGATTTGATCAGCGTTTTGAGCCTGATTTGCGTAGTGGGATCGAGGTTGGC
>JBCNPG010000295.1:0-4786 GCA_039593445.1 Pedobacter sp. | reverse complement strand
GTTTCTTCCAGTGCTTGGCCATGATACCGGGCGTATCGCGCTCTGGTGCCACCATTGTGGGGGGCATGAGCCAAAAGCTGACCAGAAAGGCGGCCGCCGAATTTTCTTTCTTTTTGGCTGTACCGACCATGTTTGCCGCCACTGCCAAAAAGCTGTTGGACTTTTACAAAGAAGGCCATACCTTTAGCAAAGACCAACTGGAAATTTTGGCTTTTGGCAACATTGTAGCCTTTGTCATTGCCCTTTTGGCCATCAAGAGCTTTATCGGCTACCTGAACAAAAACGGATTTAAGGTATTTGGCTGGTACAGGATTGCCGTGGGATTGGCCATTATCATTTTGATCTTGTCCGGGCACGAGCTTTCTGTGATATAATCCGTAGCTTTGCAGCCATATTAATTTAAGCTTTTGGACCCAAAAAATCCGACATTTCCCGATTTCAATTTCGCAGAAGGCGAACTTTTGCTCATTAACAAACCCTACAAATGGACTTCGTTCGATGTAGTGGGCAAAATCAGAAACTCGCTAAAGCCCCTGAAGCTTAAGGTTGGCCATGCCGGCACCCTAGATCCACTGGCTACCGGACTTTTGATCATTTGTACGGGCAAACTCACCAAGCAGATCGACACCTTTCAGGCCGAGGAAAAAGAATATACCGGCACTTTCACCCTAGGTGCCACTACCCCATCGTTCGACCTTGAAACGGCCATAGACCAGGAATTCCCGATTGCTCATTTAACTGAAGAAGCCATCTATGCGGCTACCGCGCCTTTTATTGGCGAGATCGAGCAATATCCGCCAGCGCATTCGGCAGTAAAGGTTAATGGCGAAAGGCTTTACGTCAAAGCGCGCCTGGGCGAAGAAGTGGAACTGCGCAAACGCCAAGTTACGGTAAGCGAATTTGAGATTACCCGCATTGCCCTGCCCGAAGTGGATTTTAGGATCGTATGCAGCAAAGGCACCTACATCAGGTCGCTGGCCTCCGATTTTGGCAAGCAGCTGAACAATGGCGCCCACCTTTCTAAACTCACCCGTACCCGCAGCGGCAACTTTTTGTTGTCCAATGCATTTGAGGTAGCAGATCTGGTTCATTATCTTCGTAGCAAAAGAGAAGAAACAAAAGCAAAAACCGATCAGTAAAGGCTTATGGAACATATCAAAAACAAGGGCTCGCGTTTAGTCAAGGAAATTGCACTTATTGTTTGTGGCGTCGTATCGGCCTGCTTTGGCCTGAAAAGCTTTTTGATTCCCAACCATTTTATTGATGGTGGCGTTACCGGTATCTCGCTGTTGGTAAGTACCTTAACCGGCTGGAAACTTTCTTACCTGATTGTTGTGATCAATATTCCCTTCGTGATTTTGGGCTACAGGCAGATCGGAAAAACCTTTGCACTGAAAACTTCTATTGCGATTATTGCACTTTCGTTGGCGCTCATATTTTTGCCTTTTGCGCCAATCACACACGAGAAACTGCTCATCGCCTTTTTTGGCGGCTTCTTTTTGGGCGGTGGCATCGGACTGGCCATGCGCGGGGGCTGCGTAATTGATGGCACCGAGGTTTTGGCACTCTACATCAGCCGGAACAGCCAACTGACGGTAGGAAACATCATCCTGATCCTCAACATCATCATTTTCGCTTTTGCAGCCTACTTCATTAACATTGATACCGCTTTATACGCGATCCTCACTTACTTATCGGCCTCCAACACCATCGATTTTATTGTAAACGGCCTCGAGGCCTACACCGGAGTAACCATTATTTCGGAAAAGAACGACGAAATCAAAGCTTTCATCATTTCGAACATGAAAAGAGGCGTAACCATTTACAAGGGCGAGGGCGGCTATTTGGAAAAGAAGGACATCGACATTATTTATACCGTTGTAACCAAGCTCGAAATGAGCAAGCTACAGGCCGAAATCAGGGTAATAGACCCCGATGCCTTTGTGGTGCAGCAACAAATTGCCGACATTAAGGGTGGCGTGGTTAAGCGCCAGGCCTTTCATTAATATCGTCGTTTTGAACCGCGTTCCTGATTAATTCAAGACCAGTTCCATCCGACTAAACAAAAACTACAACACACCGATGAAAATATATCATCAACTATCGGATTTTAAAAAATTGGATCATGCCGTGGTTACCATCGGCACTTTTGATGGGGTACATTATGGACACCAAAAAATCATCAAACGCTTGTGCGAGCTGGCCAAGGCTACGGGTGGCGAAAGTGTGATCCTCACCTTTTTCCCGCATCCGCGGATGATCATCGACCCTGAAAACCAGGACCTGAAAATGATCAACACCATTAAGGAAAAGGCACAGATTTTAGAGAATCTAGGTGTAGACCATTTGATCATTACTCCTTTTACCCGCGATTTTTCTAACCTTACGGCCGACGAATACATCAAAAACATATTGGTAGACACCATTGGTACCAAGCAGCTGATTGTAGGCTATGACCACCGTTTTGGCAAAGACCGCAAGGGTGGCATGGACGAGTTGCTGGCTTATGCGCAACGATATGGCTATACCGTGGAGCAAATTCCGGAACAAGACATCAACGATGTGGCGGTAAGCTCTACCAAAATACGCAAAGCTTTGCTGGATGGTGATGTTGCCCTGGCTGCCGAGTACCTGGGCTACTCTTTTTCCATTAACGGACCAGTTATCAAAGGCGACAAGATTGGCCGTACCATAGGCTTCCCTACCGCCAATATCTTTGTAGAAGAAACCTACAAGCTTATTCCGAGCGATGGCATTTATGCGGTTACAGTTGAGATGGATTCGGAAGGAGAAGCTCCAATTGCAGCAGACGGTGGGCAAGAAGACGAAAATCCAAAGTCTAAAGTTCAAAGTTTAAAGGTGGGAGAACAATCTTTCCAACCTGCCAACCCTCAACCTTCAACTTTTAAAGGCATGGCCTATATCGGACAAAGGCCAACCATTAATGGCATGACCCGCAATATCGAAGTCAATATCTTTGATTTTAACCGCGAAATTTATGGACAAACCATTACCATGAAATTCCTAAAATTCTTGCGCCACGACGTGAAGTTTACCGGATTGGAGGCTTTAACCGCCCAGTTGCATCAGGATAAGCTGGATACTTTGGCATTTTTTGACTCTATTTCTTAATCTTTAGCATATCTTTCATGGAAGAAACGCCTCTCACAATCGAAATCCCTTCAAAAAAAATCTATTCAGATCAAAAAGTATGGACTGGAACACTCTTAGGTGGTCCCTTGGTTGCAGGTTATATGATTGCTTCAAATTTTAAAGCATTCAATAACCCTAATCAGGCAATTAAGACTTGGGTTTATGCGATTATTGCAACAGTTATTATTTTCGGGGGTGTTTTAATGATCCCTGAGGGAAATCGATTGCCTCCTCAAATAATCCCCCTGATCTATACAGGGATTGCCTCTTATTTAGTGCAGCGCTTTCAAGGCAAGCAATTAGCAAAACATGCTGAAGAGGGCGGAAAATCATATAGCTGGTGGCGAACCATTGCGGCTGGACTAATTGGCCTTGTATTAACCATTGGCGCATTAATTGGGTTCTTATTTGTCAAAGAATCAATTGGCAATGGTTCATTAAGCACAAAGACCTATGGATCGAAGAAGCATGAAATAGTTTACGACAAAAGCAACATTGCCGAAGAAGAAGAAATAGATCAGCTTGCAACAAAACTAACCGCGACAGGCTTTTTTGATGATTTTCAAACAAAATCTATATATGCAGAAAAAGTTGCTGGGGGTTATGAATTATCAATACCAGTGGTTGAAGGAATGGAAAAAGATCAATCGGCTTTCACTCCATTTATTCAGCTGAAAAATGATCTGCAACGCTTATATCCTGATCAAAAAATTCATCTTAAGCTTATTTTAGATAATCTGGATAACGTTATTAAGCGCATAGATTAATTTTTTCTCTGAAAATCGCCAAAAAAATAATCGAAATTAAGGAAAAGCTATAAGCAATCTATTTAATCAGAGTCTCCGGAAAATCGGCTATTTTCTCACAAGAAAGTTGCTCCATCACCTGTTTCAGTTGAGCCTTGAACATGGAAATGGTATGGTCGCCACCGTTTTTACCCAAAGCGCCAACACCGTACATAAACGGACGGCCCATGAAAGTAAAATCGGCACCAACTGCCAGGGCTCGGCCAATATCTGGACCCGAACGCATACCACCATCTATCATCATGGTCAGTTTTTCTCGATAAGCCGGCGTGGCCATCAGTTTACGCAACGAAACAATGGTCGATTCGCCTGCATCGATTTGGCGGCCGCCATGGTTTGACACGATAATGCCATCGGCTCCAACGGCAATGCTGGCTTTGATATCTTCTTCGGTGGTAATGCCTTTGAGCACCATAGGCCCCTTCCATTTATCGCGAATGGCCTTGATCTTATCGGTATCTACCCTGCCTGTAAAGGTTTTGTTCATAAATTTGCCCAACTGGGTCATATCCAGCCCTTTTTCCATGTAAGGTTTTAAGGTGGCAAATGATGGGATGCCGTGCCTAAGTGTTTCGATGCCCCAAGTTGGGCGAATGGCCGCCTGAAAGATATTGCTGATGTTCATTTTGGGAGGCATAGACAAACCGCTTTTGATTTCGCGGTACCTTAAACCAAAAGAAGGCACATCCACCAACACAACCAATACCGGGCATTGCACGGCTTCCAAGCGCTGCAGAATATCGTCTCTTAGCGTATTTTCTGTGGGATGGTAAAGCTGGAACCAAGCCTGGCCTTCAGAAACTTCGGCAATTCGCTCAATGCTGCTG
>JBCNPG010000294.1:0-4814 GCA_039593445.1 Pedobacter sp. | reverse complement strand
GTTCACTTCTTGTATGCTTTGTCCTTCCTGGTTGGGCGTTGGCACATTAATATTACGAGAAAGATCCATAATTAGTGCATTGCGCCATTCGGAAGCGGGGTAAGTAAATACAAAAGTCTGTTTTACCCTGCTCGATTTGATAAAGTAGGCTATCCAAACGGCCGAAATTACCAGTTGAAAAACAAGTGTCCTAATATTTTTGGCTACATCGTAATCTAAAGTTGTTTTGGCGTTCAGCACTGCGATCAAGATCACGTCGATAAAAATAACCACCAAATAAATGGTTCGGTAAAGAATGAAATACCTGGGAAATGATTTCATCCGTTTAAAGAATATGATCAGCATAAAAATACTGAATATTAAGGTAGTAACATTTACGATGCATTCGAAAATGTTTGTTGCCTTGTAAAGCAAGGCTCCACTGCCATTTAGGTTTTTGGCGATATCCCAAGTGCTTTGATCGAAAGTGCCTGTATTAAATAGGGTGAAAAGCAATCCAATAGGGGCAAAAACCATTCCTATGGCGGGTAAAACCAGCCACCCGCCAATAGGCAGGCCATTTTTGATTGCTTCCAGGTCGTAAGTTCCCTTTCTGTAATACAAAAACACGCAAAGTAGGGTAATCAGGATCAACGTGAAAAGGCTTATGGCTACCATCAGGCCGTTTACATCCGCATTGCCCGAAGCCGTATCGCTATTCCAATACAGTCCGTAGCTAATGTTGTTGACGATGTTTGCACGGTCTTTAATATATTGCTGGATCGCGGTTGCCGGAATTTCTTCGGCCAGGTTGCTGTAGTCGTAATCGAACGTCAAGGTGTCGCCCTCATGCCTGATGTCGTATTTGAAACTATAGTAAGGCTGGTCGATGTCTCCCTTTTCGTCGTCCAGTTTCCAATAGCCTGGCAAGATTACCTTTAAGGTCTGGTGTACATTTGAAGGGTATTTAAGCGCCATCGGGAAATTTCTGCTTCTGTTCAGTTTCCTGAGCTCGCCCGAAATCATATCGCCATAGAAATTGGCATTGAATTTCGATTGGGTTTCGGCATCTTTCTGCCAAAAATTTTCTATTTCGTAATTTTCTACCAGTGTAATGACATTGTTTTTCTCGTCGTCGATGATTTCCATGTTTTTAACGGGCGCAATACCCGGATAGAATTTGGCATAGTACTCCGCAAATGTTTTTTCCAGCTCGTCGGCACCCGATGAACTGATCTCGCTGCGGATATCGTCGGCGCAATTGGCTGTATAAGTTGTCCTGATTTCGAATGTAGATTTGTTGCCTTCCAAAGTATCAGCCAGCTTGATGGTCGATTGCGAATTGATTTTTCCCTTCGGATTGCTCTTAACCAGTTCGAGCTTGTTGTTGCCTGGCTTTACGACCAGTACATTGGCTGTATAGGGAAAATAAATATCCTTGATGGGCCCGCGCTGATCCGAAATGGTAGGGTCTATCCAAATTTTTCGGCCTTCAAATTCGACCACAACTATCGCATGGTTAAATGCCCCCGGGGTAGGCAATAGATTTGTTGTTTTTTCTTTGAGATAGGTGCTCAAATAAACAGGATAAGCCGTAATGCCGTTCGCTTTGAGCAGATTGATCAACAAAATAGATTTGTCTTTACAATCGCCATAGCGTTGCTTCAGCACTTTTTCGGGCGAATTTGGGCGATGTGAGTATTCGCCCATCTCAATTCCCATATACCTTACCTCGTCTTGAACAAACCTGGTGGCTAACTCCAAGTAAGCCGTTGCGTTGCCTTTGGTTGCCGCTTTTAGCTCCTTGACCTTGTTGTTGAAAGCAGGGGCCGTGCTCAGGTTATAGGCGTTGATTTGCAAGGCCCAATCTACAATGTCCTTCCAGCTTTTGTATTCGCTTACCTGCACACGGCCCAAAGGATCGTACCAGCTTGGTTCAAAATCCTGTGTTTGGAAAGTATTGGTTAGTTGGCCCTGCCATTCGTATACTTTCAAGTCGCCTTTGGCCTTGGTTTTTAGGGGCGGAACCTTATTATAGTTCCTGAACTGTAGCGCTCGGTCTTTGTGTGCAATCAGGTTGGTGTAGATGTTGACGATTTTGCTGCCCCCTTCAAAATAAAAATGATTGTAATAATTGTTGCCAAAAACAGGATTTTCTCCTTTTAGGGTATAGGCGTATTCAATGCGATCGCCTTTTCGTACATCGTCTAAAATAAGGTAGGCATTGAACGTGCCGCTGTAAATGAACCTCGAAAGTTCCTTTTCGTTTTGAATGACCTTGAAAGCGCTGGCTTTGAGCTTGTCGATGGGCTGGTTGTTCCGCCACACGATTACCTTATGGAAGGTAAGCTGCTGGTAGGAAGGGTCGTAGGTTACGCTCACCTCAGACCCGTTCTGCGCGCCATTGTCGGAAGCAATTTCCCTGATCAGGTGGGTGTATTGCTGTCTGGTTTCTACGTTGTTCTGCAATTCGTACAACGACAGGTAATAGCCATCCTGGATATCGCGGCTAGCCAGTTTTTGGTTGGAAACGGTTATTTTTTCAAGCCACTCGGGTTCTTTTTTATCAACAGAAAAGCCTTGCCGTTGGGCAAAGCTGATGAGGTTTATACATACAAATAAGGTTGCGAGTAAGGTTTTTCGAGGCGTAATATTTAGCATTAGTAATTAAGATAGATGGTTTTTATTTAAAGGCGTTTAATCCGGTTACGTCCATGCCGGTAATGAGCAGGTGCACATCGTGCGTACCTTCGTAGGTTACCACCGATTCGAGGTTCATCATGTGGCGCATGATCGAATATTCGCCGGTAATGCCCATGCCACCCAGCATTTGGCGCGCGTTACGGGCAATGTCTAAGGCAATTTCTACGCTATTGCGTTTCGCCATTGAAATTTGCTCGGCGCTGGCTCTGTTTTCGCTTTTCAGCACGCCCAATCGCCATACCAGCAATTGGCCTTTTGTAATTTCGGTAATCATTTCGGCCAGTTTCTTTTGCTGCAGCTGAAAACCGCCTATGGGTTTGCCGAACTGGATACGTTCTTTAGAATAACGCAAAGCCGTATCGTAGCAGTCCATGGCGGCGCCCAAAGCTCCCCAGGCAATGCCATAGCGCGCTTGGTTAAGGCAACCTAAAGGACCTTTTAGTCCCCTGATGTCTGGAAAAACGTTCTCTTTGGGTACTTTGACATTGTCGAATACCAGTTCGCCGGTAGCCGAAGCCCTCAAGCTCCATTTGCCGTGTGTTTCTGGCGTGGTAAAGCCTTCCATGCCACGCTCTAGGATCATACCCCTTATTTTGCCTTCCTCGTCTTTGGCCCAAACTACGGCTATATCGGCGAAAGGTGCATTGGAAATCCACATTTTCGCGCCGTTTAGTATAAAATGGTCGCCTTTGTCCTTAATGTTGCTGACCATGCCGCCCGGGTTGGAGCCAAAATCAGGCTCTGTTAAGCCAAAGCAACCCATCAATTCGCCAGTGGCCAGTTTAGGCAGGTATTTTTTGCGTTGTTCTTCGGTGCCGTAGGCATAAATAGGATACATCACCAAAGAGCCTTGAACCGAAGCTGTTGAGCGGATGCCCGAGTCGCCACGCTCAATTTCTTGCATAATGATGCCATAGGCGGTATAATCAAGTCCTGCGCCGCCATACTCAACCGGAATGGTTGGACCAAAAGCACCAATTTCGCCAAGTCCTTTGATCAGGTGTTTGGGAAATTCGGCACGTTGTGCAAAATCCTCAATAATAGGGCTAACTTCTTTCTTTACCCAATCCCTTACCGTTGAACGGATGAGCAGGTGCTCTTCTGATAAAAGCTCGTCCAATTGGTAGTAATCTGGTGCTTCGTAAAGGTCTTTTTTGGCTGATTTGTTCATGCTTTACACTATATTTGGTTATACGATGTGATGAAACCAAAGGTAATAATTTAAAGAATGAGTAGTTAAAACCGTTCAAAAAATTAATTTTGCCCAGTATTTGTTGCTTTAAATCGTTTAAACCCCATGTTTGTACAGACCGTAGCTTTAAGGGACGTTAAATTTTATGCTTTTCACGGGTACTATCCCGAAGAACAGCTCATCGGAAATCATTTTTTGGTCGATGTTGAGGCTACTTTTATTCCACGTGAAGGCGATACGGAAGACCTCTCGAGCACCGTAAATTACGAAGTGGTGAACACGGTGGTCAGGTTGGAAATGCAACGTACCCAAAAGCTGCTGGAAACGGTGGTTAAAAATATCATCGCAACGCTGATTGATAGCTATCCGTTTGTGCAGACGCTTACGGTGGGCATCAGAAAGCTGCATCCGCCCATGCCTGGCGAAATAGGCCATTCCTTTGTTCAGTTAAGTTATACTTCTCCCAATTAAAATGCAATACACGCCAATTACCAGTACAATTTTAGCCGCCATTGAAGAAGCCGTTGGCGCCGCCAATGTTTTCGTAGATCAGGAAACGCTGCAGCATTATGCGCATGATGAAACCGAAGACCTCCGCTATTTTCCAGAAGTAGTGGTTAAGCCCAAAGATACGGCCAGCATTTCGGCTCTGCTTAAATTGTGCAACGAAAAACATGTTCCGGTTACGCCTAGGGGCGGAGGTACAGGTTTAAGCGGGGCTGCTTTGCCTGTTTATGGAGGCGTATTGCTGTCGATGGAGCGCTTCAATTCGATTATTGCCATCGACACGGAAAACCTGCAGGCCACGGTTGAACCGGGAGTAATTACCGAAGTGTTTATGAATGCCGTTGCCGAAAAAGGCTTGTTGTACCCTGTCGATCCGAGCAGCAAGGGTTCTTGCTTTATTGGTGGCAATGTGGCGCATGGCTCTGGCGGACCA
>JBCNPG010000293.1:0-4832 GCA_039593445.1 Pedobacter sp. | reverse complement strand
CAAAGCCTTGTCTTCAAAGGCATAAAGCTTAAGCAGTTCGGCAAGCTGCGCTGTACTAAGTGCCGAAGTTTGGAAAATTGTTTGAAGCAGCTTGGTCTTGCTGTCGTCAAAGCTTTCGCGTTTGACCTGGCTCCTTAACTGTTCGAAGGTAACAGCATCCATTCCCCTCGCTTGTCGCGACGAAGGGTTGTTTTTGATGAAGTTCAGAAAATCTTCTTTGGTGCTCATGAAGGTAAACGAATTGGCCAAAGAAAAATATTGCTGCGGATCGCCGATCAAGGGCCATAGGCTTTTGGCTAGGCTTAATTTTTTGTCGTCGGTTGTAAAGCCCTGCAACAAGGTAGCCACCTGGTCGGTATAAAGCCTGTTGTTGTTGGCATAAACCAAAATCACATTTATTTTGCCATCGTCAAAAGCTTCTTTTTTTACCATGGTCAATAAGCTTTCGAAATTGTTGGAATTGGTACTGCCAGGCCTGTTTGGCGGTACGATGCCCGTGTTGTAGGCGCCTGCATAATCGTCGAAATCATCCAAGGCATATTGCCTGTTTCTGTAAAGGTTCAATGCCTTAACTTGTTTGAGCCCCTGCCTAATAGAGTAGCTGAATACGATACGTTCATCTGGCCTAACGCTGATCCTGCTGCTGTAGGTCTTTTTGTTGCCTTGTGCAATGGAAAGGGTTGGAGAGGCATTGTAAACATCGTAAAACCTAAAACGGCCATTTGTAGAGCCAACAAATTCGTTGTCGAGGTAAACGGTAAAAGCACCCCTGTCTTCAACTTCAATAAAAACTTCGGCCTTGGTGCGGTTGCCTTGGGCAAAGGCCAGCTGTGCACTCCAAAGTGCCAGGGCCAATAAGATGATCTTCTTCATTCGTTTCAGTTTTGTGTGTAAAGTCCAGTTCAAAGATTAAACCGAAAACTGTTAAGAAATGTTAAAAATGGTCAAGCAGTTCTTCCAGGTGGGCAATCTCCCATTCTACATCGGCAGGTTTGTTTATTTTGAGCGGGTTAAAGAAGATGGCTTTCAGGCCGAAGGCTTGGGCGCCACGAATATCGGCCTCTAGGCTGTCGCCAATCATGATGCTTTCGTGTTTTTGGGCTCCCGCTTTTTGCAACGCATGTTCAAAAATAGCTTTGTTGGGCTTGTTTACGCCCACATCTTCAGAAATAATAACCTGGGTAAAATAAGGGTTTAAGCCCGAAAGCTCCATTTTGGTCAAGGTAGTTTCCTTGAAGCCGTTCGAAATAATGTGCAGCTGGTATTTGTTTTGCAGGTAAGCCAATACTTTGTTGGCGCCGTCGAAAAGGTTGGTTTTGGTAGGGCTGATCCTTACATAATCGTCTTCAAACTGCAACGGAACAGCCTCGGGTTTCACCCCAAGCTCTAGAAAAGTAGACCTGAAGCGTTCTTCGCGCAGGGTTTCTTTTGTAATTTGGCCCAAGTGGTATTGCGCCCAAAGGCGATGGTTGTTTTCGGTGTAGCGATCTATAAATTCCTGTGCCGAATGAAGGCCCAATGCCCTAAGCTGATACACTTCGTAAAGCTCCAACAAGGTTTCTTGGGCGTTACGGTCAAAATCCCAAATGGTATGGTCAAGGTCAAAGAAAATGTGCTTAATCGGTAATTCCACAATTGTCAGGTTTTGAAAGGTTAGCAATGAAGTTTCGCTGTTGCAAAGGTAGGGCAAAGCAATCGGCAATTAAAGATAGGGTGCCACTTTTGTTTCGATGGTGGCAATCAGTTCTTCGTCCATGTACGCGTATTCGTCCGGAATATCGAGTATTACAATGGATTTGCCGGCCAACTCGGCTTCAAAGTTTTCGAATAGTCTTTGTTTGTGCTTCTTTTCCATCACAAAGATCAAATTGGCCCAATTGATGTGCTTGTAGTTGACCTTGACCCTCGCGCCTTGAGCCGTGCCTGCCGATTTTACCTGATGCCAGGGGTGGTTCTGGTATATGGTTTCGGCAGTAGCGCTACGCCACCTGTTGCGGCTGCAAATAAAGAGGATGTTCAATTCGGTAGGTTTAGCTTTTAATGCCATAGGCCAGATCTCCGGCATCGCCAAGACCCGGAACGATATAGGATTTACTGGTCATTTCTTCGTCAATGGCGCCAACCCATAAATCGGCTTTAGGCAAATTGGCGCGTACATGCTTAACACCTTCGGTGCTGGCAATGGCAGCTATGATGTGCAGTTTCTTGATTTTGTAGCGATTGATGAGCTCTTTGGCACAAAGCACCATGCTTAAACCCGTTGCCAACATCGGATCGGCCAAAATCACAACTTTGCCTTCCAGGTCTGGCGCAGAAATATGTTCCATTTGGATAATGAAATCGCCACTTTTCTTGGTTTTGCGATAGGCTGTAATGAAAGCGCAGTCGGCACGATCAAAAACACTTAAAAGACCTTGTTGCATAGGCAAGCCTGCCCTTAAAATAGTGGCCAATACCGGTTGCTCATCTAAAACAGTGCTCTTGGCAGTGCCCAATGGCGTTTGGGTCTGTACTTCCTGATAAGTCAGTGTTTTGCTGATCTCATAAGCAAAAAAAGCCCCCAGGCGTTCGAGGTTTTTCCTGAACCGCATCGAATCTTTCTGGATCTGCTCGTCGCGAAGTTCGGCAATGAAGGTATTGGCGATGGAATTGGTTTTGCTCAGGTCGAAAATCATAAGGTAAATATACCAAATTGCAATTTGATTGTTGAATGGTTAAGGCGTTTAATTGCAAGGTAGGGAGAAACAGGCTGAACATTAAGGCATGAAGAAGCTTGCTCCAAATTTTTTTAATGTTGCAGCCTGCAGTCGCAAATTCTTCAATGTTGGCTTGCCTGTTCAAGCAGGTGCTCATAAACGGTCTTCCAGCCTTTCCAAGGCCTGGCATCCGATAACGATTCGTTATGCCAAACGCTCGAAAAAGTGCCGTTCACCATTTTAATGTTGGCAACCAACTCGTCTATTTGGGTCATGGCTTGCTGCGGACTGAGTTTGAGGTACTGTTGCAGGGCAACATCCATCACGGCAAAAGGATGGATGTTGAGGTGCGTTTGCTTTTCCAGCTGCAGGTCGTACCAGAAAAAAGGCGTGCAGGTTCCTGCCCTAAAGCCCACTTGCGAAGGGTAGCCCATCGAATAGTCGTGGTTGATGCCGGCCTTGATCAATTGAAGATAGGTTTGGGGCAAATGCACCTTGATAAAATGCTGGCGCGACGAATCTATCCGTTGCCTGCTGATCTGCTCCAGGTTTTGCAGCTCTTCGCTGATCTTATGCGTTTCGGTGTTGGAAGCATAGGAAGGGTGCAGGCCGATGCTGGCATATTGTGCAGTTTCGAGAATCAGGCTTTTGAAAATTTCTTCGTTGGGATCCAAGTTGCTGTCGAATGAGCTATTGTTGGGTTTGGCTAACAGAAAAAAGAAAATGGGGTTGAGGCCATATTGGGAGTGGATTTGCTTCAAATAGTCGTAAGTGTCGAACGGGTCGTTGTTGCCGAGACCAGTTTTGATGATGGCCAACATTTTATCGGGTTTCAGCTGCCGGGCCGCCTTCAGAAACCGAATAGTGTTTTTTAACAGGCCGCTGGAACGGAAATGATAGGCACGGTCAACATCAATGGTTGGAACAAAGCTAAACTGTCTTTTGGCGAAGGTAAGTTTAGGGAATTTTTTGAGCAGGATGTTTTTCAGCAAAAGCGCCCAATTGTCGATAACCGGAACAGTTAAAAGTCCAAGCCGATGTTGTAAGCTTAATGTAGCCCCGAAACGGCCATGTTCGTCGGCTTCGAAAGGCAGATATTCTTCATATCTGCTCAAGAAATAGAAGGAAGCCGCAAAGGGATCGAATGGCAATGTGCTATTGTTCACCGGAAATGGCGCCTGTTTGTCGCCAAATGCAACAAGTTCAATCTCTACAGGAGTAATGGCATGCTGTTTAAGCAGCGGAGCGTTGGCAAAAAAAAGCTCATCGGCCAGGGGCACATCGGCATAGCTCATTTTGGGTTGCGTGCTCGACAAAAATTCTTGGGCAATGCCTGTAAATTCAAAATCGCAGCCTAAAACCTCCCTAAAAATAAAGTTGAAGATGTATTTGATGCGGGGAGTAACCTTCGGACAGTAAATCAGCAATTGCATAGTAGGGAGATTATAACTGTTAAGATAAGAACTTCAAAGAAACAATGGAAGCAAGAAATGGTTCGTCAGATAAATTTTCGGTCCACAAGGCTCATGGTTTTCGCTTAAATATCCCCTCCCTGAAAACCATGATTTTTGTTTTTTCTTTGCATGTGCCAGCTGGCTTCAATAAGATAGACTAACGATCGAAAAGCTTCTCTAATTGGTTTTTAAAGCAATATTTTCAGCTTTCTTTTGCACTTTTCGTCGTTTTTTTGGTGATTTCGACCCATTAAATACTAATCGATTAGTTTCTTTATTAATTAATCAGCAATATCTTTGTCTTGTGGATTGCCATTTCGGCAGCTGCTGCTTTTTGTTGATACCGTGCGTCAATAAGCTAATCAACCAAACCAAAATTATAAAATGAAAAGAACAAAAATATTTCCCTTGCGCCCATTAACTACGAATATCTTCGTAATCCTGACATTGCTTTCTTTCTGGACATCCACAGCAAAAGCCCAAGAAAAACCCAAGCTGCAGGGCTTGGTTAAAGACAGCACCAGTCGAGAGCCGTTGTCTTTTGTAACTATCAGTCTTTTGAAGAACGATTCTACAAAAACGGTTGTTGCCAGTGCATTATCTGATTCCGTCGGCCGATTTGCGCTTCATGCCGATTCGGGCACTTATCTCTTGTCGTTCAACTTGTTTGGCTACCACAAGT
>JBCNPG010000292.1:0-4845 GCA_039593445.1 Pedobacter sp. | reverse complement strand
GTTTAATGTTACAGCTATGCTATTGCCGGAACAAAAGTTCCAAGTTGTGGATGGAAAGATAGCTTTTGAGTTATATGATACTTTCGGTTTTCCGATTGACTTGACTGAATTAATGGCAAAGGAAAAAGGACTTTTGGTAGATATGGAAGGTTTTAACAAAGCCCTAGAAGCGCAAAAGAACCGGTCGCGTGCGGCAACGGCCATCGATACCGAAGATTGGGTTATTGTTAATGAAGGCAACGACACCGAATTTGTAGGCTACGACGATTTTGAGGCCGAAACCGAAATTTTAAAATACAGAAAGATCAATGCCAAAGGCAAGGAGCAATACCAGATCGTGTTGCGCCAAACGCCATTTTATGCCGAAAGTGGCGGTCAGGTAGGCGATACCGGCCGTTTGGAAGACCACAGCCGCCTGTTTTCGGTAGCCATTACCGATACAAAAAAAGAAAACGGCATTGTTGTGCATTATGCCGATACCTTGCCAACTGATGTAGAAGGCAGGTTTTGGGCCGTAATTGACGAAGACAAACGCGCTCTGACGGAAGATAACCACTCGGCTACGCACTTGCTGCACGCCGCGTTGAAAAAAGTATTGGGTACACATGTAAACCAGAAAGGAAGTTTGGTCAATGCTGATTACCTGCGTTTCGATTTTTCTCATTTTGCCAAAATCAGCGACGAAGATTTACAAGCTATAGAGCATATCGTAAATGGAAAAATAAGAGAGAACATTGTGCTTAAAGAGCAAAGAAACGTACCTTACGATGAGGCCATTAGTTCGGGCGTAACGGCGCTTTTTGGCGAAAAATACGGCGATTTTGTGCGAATGATTACGTTTGACGACCATTTCTCGAAAGAGCTTTGCGGCGGTACGCACGTAAAGGCCACTGGACAAATCGGCTATTTCAAGATTGTTTCAGAAAGTGCTGTGGCTGCGGGTGTTCGTCGTATCGAAGCCATTACGGCGGCTAAAGCCGAAGAGTTCATTGTTAACCAAAGCAAGGAAATCAATCAATTAAAAGGACTTTTGAAAGGCAGCCAAAGCATGAGCGCTGCGGTGCAGGCTTTGATTGATGAAAATGCCAGACTGAAAAAAGAAGTAGAGAAAAGCATTTTGGCCAAAGCCGGCGATATGAAACAGGATATTGCGGCCAAAGCAGAAAATATCAATGGTGTTAATTTTATTGCAACACATGTTGATTTACCCAACGCCGAAGCCGTAAAGAACCTGGCTTTTGAGGTGAAGGCCATGGTGCCAAATCTTTACTTGGTATTCACTACCCTCATTGATTCTAAACCAGGGATTACCGTAATGATCTCGGAAGATACCGTAAGCGAACAGCTGAATGCCGCCAAAATTGTTCGCGAACTAGGCAAGGAAATCCAAGGTGGTGGAGGCGGACAACCGTTTTATGCTACTGCAGGCGGCAAGAATGCCGATGGATTGGAGCAGGTATTGATTAAAGCCAAAACATTTTTATAGAAATAAACCAAGAGGCGAAAGCCTCTTTTTTATAACTTACTTGTATTTACTCAATACATTGAGTAAATTTACTCAACATATTGAGTAAATTGTAAGTCATGATTGAACGTATTGAATTACAGAAAGTTATAAAGGTTATCTATGAGCCAAAAAAGTTTATACAAGTGCTTGTTGGATCTAGGCAAGTCGGTAAAACGAACTTGGTGAACCAACTGGTCGAAAAAATCAATATGCCCTATGTTTTTGAATCGGCTGATGCCGTTCCGGTTTCCGATCAGGTGTGGATTGAGCAGTTGTGGAACAGCGTGAGGCAAATGATGCGCGATCAGGAGCAGACCGAGTATCTCCTGGTTATTGACGAAATTCAGAAAATCAATAATTGGAGCGAAATCGTAAAGCGCCTTTGGGATGAAGATGTGCGTTTAGGCTTTGATATTAGGGTCATTTTATTGGGTTCTTCGAGGTTGCTCATCCAGCAGGGCCTTACCGAGTCCTTGGCAGGAAGGTTTGAGCTTACTTATTTGGGGCATTGGAGCTTTGCCGAGATGGAAAGGGCTTTTGGCTTTACGGCCGAACAGTATGCTTGGTTTGGGGGCTATCCGGGCTCGGCCCATCTGATTGGCCAGGAAGAACGTTGGAAGAAATATGTGGCAGATGCGCTCATAGAAACCAGCATTTCTAAAGACATTCTAATGCTGACCAGGGTAGATAAGCCCGCGTTAATGAAACGTTTATTCGAATTGGGATGCCTGTACTCAGGACAGATCCTTTCTTATACCAAAATCCTGGGACAGCTTGCTGATGCAGGCAATACGACTACTTTGTCTCATTACCTGCAGCTTTTAGATACGGCAGGCTTATTGGGTGGCATTGAAAAATTTGCAGCTGATATCATCAGGAAGCGTTCTTCAAGCCCTAAGTTTCAGGTGCATAACAACGCACTGATCAGTGCGCAGCATCATGCCTTTTTTGATGAGGTGAGGCAACAACCAGCCGAATGGGGCAGGGTAGTAGAATCTGCTATTGGCGCTCATTTGCTCAATTCCGCCTTGGTAGAGAGCTATAAGATATTTTATTGGAGAAACAGGAATGACGAGGTGGATTTTGTTTTGGAAAAACGGGGCAAAATTATCGGTATAGAAGTAAAAAGCGCAGGTTTCGTAACTAAAACATCTGGTATGGATGCTTTTAATAAAATGTATCGGCCAAGCAAAACCTATCTCGTGGGTGCCGGAGGCATTCCATGGCAGGAATTTTTAAAGATGTCGCCTTCACAGCTATTTTGATGAAAGAAACCAAAGCAAAAGGGCTTCAATAATTTGAAGCCCTTTTCTTTTTGTTTAGGATTAATGTTTGCCTTTGCCATGTCCATTGTTTCCGTTGCCATAAAGTTTTTTGGCTTGTCCGGGAGGCATGCCATGTGGATGGCCTTTCACCACATAGTACTTTTTATCTTTGCTGTTTTTGATCACCATTTGCTTGCCGCCCCAATTTTTGTACTTCACATATTTGACCCTGTCGTCGTTGAAGTTCAGGTAAGGCCTATCTCTATTGATTACCACCTTGTAGCCATCATAGAGGTTGTAGCCACTGTATCTGGCAGGTAAGTTGGCACTGAAAATCCATCGGCCTCCATCCAAATAAACGAATTGGTGCTTGGGCACATAATAATAGCTCTCTATATCAGGCAGATAGTAATACTCGGCATAATCATAGCCTGTTGGTCCCCATAAAGGCTGCGAACCGATATTGATGTTTACGTTAAGTTGTGCCTTGGTGCTTAGTGATGCAATTCCGAGCATGACCAAGAATATTAGCTTTTTCATGATTGTTTAATTTAAGATTAATGTCTATGGCCTTTGCCACCTCGATGACGGTCTCTGCCGTGTTTTTCAAATCGCTGTTCGTGTCTTTCGTAACGATATTGTGGGCGGCCAAAAGCAGAATTTCTCACTACAGGTCTTGAATAACTGGTGGTGTAAACACGGCGCTCCAAATAAGGGTGTGGCCTGTTGATCACGACTTTTCTGGCACTATACAGGTTATAGTTGCGATACCTGTTTGGCAAATGGGGTCTGTGTACCCATCTGTTGCGCTCCAGGTAAACGAACTGGCGGGTTGGTACATAATAGTAACTGTTGATTTCCGGCAGATAATAGTAATCTACATAATCGTAGCCTCGAGGGCCCCATTGTGGCTGTGCGCCAATGTTGATGCTTACGCTAACTTGTGCTTTTGCAGGTTGGTAAAAGGCGCTGGCCAAGCCAACTGCTGCGATTAGGATGAACTTTTTCATAATTTTCGATTTTGCGTGTACCAACCTAAATCCAATTCTGTGCCACAACCAGAATATTACCTTATTTCAATGAAATTGATACATTTTTAATTTATCTTTGACCAGCATTCAATGCCCATTTAAACAGATAATTGCCCACTAATGAGTACAAAAACTGCCACAGAAAGTGTAAGCTATGAATTGGTTTCTGGACTGGAAATACATGTACAGTTAAATACACAATCTAAAATCTTCTCTTCAGATAGCGCTGTTTTTGGGGCCGGTCCGAACCAACATATTTCGGCAGTTTCACTGGCCTTGCCGGGCGCATTGCCCAAGCTCAATAAAGAAGTAGTAGCAAAGGCCATCAGGATAGGCTTGGCGCTCAATTGCCAGATTAACCAATACAATTTCTTCGACCGTAAAAACTATTTCTATCCCGATCTGCCGAAAGGCTATCAGATTACCCAGGATAACAGCCCGATTTGCAAAAATGGCTATTTGGATGTGGTGTTGAGTAATGGAGAAGAAAAACGCATCGGCATTAACCGCATCCACTTGGAAGAAGATGCCGGAAAAAGCCTGCACGACCAAGAGCCACAGTATTCTTACGTGGATTTGAACAGGGCAGGCGTACCGCTCATTGAGATCGTGACCGAACCCGATGTGCGTTCGGCAGAAGAAGCGGCCGCCTTGCTAACGGAAATCAGAAAGCTGGTGCGCCACTTAGACGTGAGCGATGGCAATATGGAAGAAGGCTCCTTGCGCTGCGATGCCAATATTTCTATCCGTAAAAAAGGAGCAAACAGCTTTGGAACACGTTGCGAAGTAAAAAATCTCAACTCTATCCGTAATGTACGTCGTGCCATGGATTTCGAGTTCAAGCGTCAGGTAGAGGTGGTTGAGGCTGGTGGGGAGATTAAGCAAAGCACCTTGAACTTTGATGCAGACGCCGGTACTACTTCGCCGATGCGCACCAAGGAGGAGGCCAACGATTATCGTTATTTTCCCGATCCTGATTTGCAACCCGTAGTTATTTCCGACGAGTGGCTCAATGCCATCAAGGCCAATATGCCAGCGCTGC
>JBCNPG010000291.1:0-4849 GCA_039593445.1 Pedobacter sp. | reverse complement strand
CAATGCCATTCAGGGCATTGCCCAGCAAATTGCGAAAGGCGACTATCAAATTAGGATGGACGATGCCACCAAGGATGGCTTGGGTAGCTTGGCCGCCTCGTTAAACAACATGGCCGAATCGCTCCAATATTCATTTGGGCTGTTGGAAGATAAAGAATGGCTGCAGTCGGGTATCGCCAAGCTGAACGATCAAATGGTTGGCGAAAAAGACATCAAGACCCTGGCAAACGATATGCTCGTCCATATTGTGGCGCACACCAAAAGCCATGTGGGCGCCCTTTACCTGTTAGAAGAAGACCGAAACCTTTACCTCACTGGCGGCTATGCCCTCATGGGTGGCGAGTTGAAGGAAAAGGTTGCCCTAGGTGAGGGGTTGATCGGCCAATGTATGGAAATGGATAAGCTCATCTTGCTCGAAGAAGTTCCGGCTGGCGAAATTACCATTAGCTATGCTACCGGCCAAACCAAGCCTAAAAATGTAGTGGCTTTTCCTTTGCATCGCGATGGTTTACCAATTGGTGTTATTGAATTGGCTTCGCTCAATGCCTACACGCCACGTAAGTTTGAGTTTTTTAACAGCATTTCGGGCAATATCGGTACAGCCATCCATGTGGCGCAGAACCGTAAAAAGCTACAGGAGTTTTTGGAAGAAACCCAAGCGCAGGCCGAAGAGCTGCAGGCCCAGCATTCGGAGCTCGAAGGATTAAATGCCGAACTGGAAGCACAGACACAGAAAATACAGGCTTCGGAAGAAGAACTGCGCGTACAGCAGGAAGAGCTGCTGCAGAGCAATCAGGAACTGGAAGAGCGCACCAGTCTGCTCGAAGAGAAGAACCAGCTGATCCAGGAGCGCAACCTCGATATCCAACAAAAGGCGGCCGAGCTGGAGCAGAGCACCCGTTACAAATCAGAGTTTTTGGCCAACATGAGCCACGAACTCCGTACGCCCCTAAATTCTATCCTCTTGCTTTCTAAACTTATGGCCGATAATGAGGAGCTCGACAAGGAGTATACTGAATATGCGTCTGTAATTCAGAGTTCGGGGCAGGGATTGTTGAGCCTGATCGACGAAATCTTGGATCTGTCTAAGATCGAAGCCGGCAAAATGGACCTTGATATTGCCGAGGTACGTACTGAAGAGGTGATTACCGATATGCGCGCCTTGTTTACGCCAATTGCCAAAGACAAGAAACTGACCATGGACATCCAGGTAGAGAAGGAAGTGCCTACCATGATCGAAACCGATAAAATGCGTTTGGAGCAAATCCTGAAAAACCTGCTTTCTAATGCGCTTAAGTTTACGAATGAAGGTAAGGTAAGCCTTTCCGTATCGGCAAACCTCAACTATAAAACGCTTATTTTTAAGGTGAAAGATACTGGAATTGGCATTGCCAAAGATAAGTTGGGCATGGTGTTCGAAGCCTTTCAGCAAGCCGATGGCTCTACCCGGCGCAAGTTTGGCGGTACCGGCCTGGGCCTTTCGATCAGTCGCGAGCTGGCCAAGTTATTGGGTGGCGATATCCAATTGGAAAGCGAAGAAAACATAGGTAGCGAGTTTACGCTTACCATTCCGTTCAAATACGACGATAAAGAAGCCTATTTGGAAGAACAGTTGGCCAATCGTGAAGTTCAAGACAGGAGCAGGTACGTTGAACCTGTTGCTGAGCCTTTGCCAAACTATACGGTCGACTTAATTCCGGGCGAAGTAGCCGACGACCGCAACGAGATCGGCGAAAGCGACAAAGTGATCCTGATTATCGAAGACGATACGGCCTTCGCCAAGACCCTGCTCGATTTTACCCGCAAAAGAAATTACAAGGGCGTTGTGGCCGTTAGAGGCGATGTTGGCATAGAAATGGCCAACCAGTATAATCCGCTGGCTATTTTGCTCGATATCCAGTTGCCGGTAAAAGACGGCTGGCAGGTGATGGAAGAACTGAAGTCGAACCCTGTAACGCGTCCAATCCCAGTGCACATCATGTCTTCGCTCTCGGTTAAAAAAGAAAGCTTGCTCAAAGGAGCAGTCGATTTTATCAATAAGCCAGTGGCGCTGGAGCACATGAAACAGATTTTCGAAAAGCTGGAAGATGCCTTGAGCCGCCACCCTAAAAAAGTGCTCATCGTAGAAGAAAACGAACAGCATGCCAAGGCGCTAAGCTATTTCCTCAGCAATTCGAACATCCATACCATGGTAGCGCGAAATGTGAACGAAAGCATTGAGGCGTTAAAAAAGAAAGAGGTCGACTGTGTAATCCTCGATATGGGTATCCCTGATAAAAATGCCTACGAGACCCTGGAGACCATCAAGAAAAACGATGGACTGGAAAACCTGCCGATCATCATCTTCACCGGCAAGAACCTTTCTAAAGGAGAAGAAAGCCGCATTAAGCAATATGCTGATTCCATTGTGGTGAAAACCGCCCATTCGTACCAACGCATCTTAGATGAGGCCGGATTGTTCCTGCACCTGGTTGAGCAAAAGGAAAAACAGCAAAAACCATTGCTGAATAACTATTTAGGGGGATTGAACGATGTGCTGAAAGGGAAAACCGTACTCATTGCCGATGATGATGTGCGCAATATCTTCTCGTTGACCAAAGCCTTGGAACAACACCAAATGAAAGTGCTGCCTGCCATTGATGGCAAGGAAGCGCTGAAAGTGCTGGACGAAAATCCGAAGGTAGACGTAGTACTGATGGACATGATGATGCCTGAATTGGACGGCTACGAAACCACCAGGGCCATCAGGGCGATGGGCAATTACAAGCAATTGCCGATTTTGGCGGTTACGGCCAAGGCCATGATGGGCGATCGCGAGAAGTGTATCGCCGCCGGGGCATCCGATTACATCTCGAAACCCGTTGATGTAGACCAGTTGATTTCCCTGTTAAGGGTTTGGTTGTACGATAAGCTTTAGAAAGCGCATAATTTTATGGAGACGCAACAAAAGAAAATACTCATCGTTGACGACGATAGCAGAAACATATTTGCATTGACAGCTGTTTTAAAAGCGAAGAAATATGATTGCGTGGCGGCCAGCAGCGCGCAGCAAGGCTTTGATATGATGGCCAAAGACAGCAGCATTGCCGTGGTGCTGATGGATATGATGATGCCCGATATGGACGGCTATCAGGCAATGGCCAAAATGAGGGAAGACGAGAACCTGAAAAACATTCCCGTTATTGCCGTTACCGCGCAAGCCATGTTGGGCGATCGCGAGCGTTGCCTCAATGCCGGCGCGGCAGGCTATATTTCGAAACCCGTAAACGTAGACGAGCTGATTGTTCAATTAAAAAAATACATCTAGTGCCTCATTTAACTGCCATATCCGACGAAGAGGTAGAAATCCTGATCTATGATGTTTTGGAGCATTATGGCTACGATTTTACCGGCTATTCGAGGGCATCGCTCAAAAGGAGGCTGCTGCGGCTGTATGGGTTGGATAAGCAGGTAAGTTTCGCCGAATTCAGGTATAAGGTTGTCAGCGATAGCCTCTACTTTAAACGATTTGTGGAACAGATTACGGTCAATGTGACCGAAATGTTCAGGGACCCCGGCTTTTACCGGACCCTGCGTACCGAAGTTTTGCCTAACCTGGGTACCTATCCCTTCATCCGCATCTGGTTGGCAGGCTGTTCTACCGGCGAAGAGGCCTATTCGATCGCCATCATCCTTAAAGAGCTCAACCTGCTGCACAAATCGCTGGTATATGCTACGGATATCAATCCTTCAGTACTCGAAAAGGCGCAACAGGGCCTATTTCCGCTAAGCCAGATGAAACAATATTCAGAAAACTATATTGCTTCGGGCGGGCCTCGGGATTTTTCTTCTTATTACAGTGCCAACTATTCATTGGCCAAGTTTAATGGCGATTTGAAGGAAAAAATGATTTTTTCTACGCATAATTTGGTTTCAGACCACTCATTTAACGAATTTCAGCTTATATTGTGCCGTAACGTGCTCATCTATTTCGACCGCGAACTGCAGTTCAAGGTACTTCAACTGTTCGACAACAGCCTGGAGAATTTAGGTTATTTGGCGCTGGGCACTAAAGAAACGGTAGATTTTTCGCCCATTAGCAAACGCTATAAACGATTGGGCACCGAAAAAATATGGAGGAAAACCAGCGGATAGAGCGTATGCAAAATCGGCTAAAAAATAGATCATACATCGATGAAAAATTGTAGGGCATTGGTTATTGGAGGTTCGGCAGGCAGCCTTGATGTGCTGCTCCGCGTTTTCCCCGACCTTAGGGAAGACCTGCCCTTTCCCATCATCATCGTCGTGCACCGCAAACAGGGAACAGACTTTTTGTTGGCCGATCTGATTTCTAAAAAAACGAGGCTAGAGGTTAAGGAAGCCGAAGAAAAAGAAAATATCATGGTCAAAACGGTTTATCTCGCGCCGTCAGACTATCATTTGCTGATCGAAAAAGACGGGTCTTTTTCGCTGGACTATTCTGAAAAGGTAAATTATTCGAGGCCCTCCATCGACGTGACTTTTCAATCGGCGGCCGAAGTGTACCAAGAAGATTTGGTATGTTTGTTGCTGTCAGGCTCTAATGCCGATGGCGTAAATGGGCTGATTACCGTAAAGGGCTACGGCGGACAAACCGCAGTACAGGATCCCGAAAGTGCACAGGTAGATTACATGCCTGCACAGGCCATTGCAAGAACAGAGGTAGACCGAATACTAAAAATAGAAGAAATGGCCACTTACATAAATTCGTTGGCTTAAAAACGTTCAAAATGATGGATAAAAAGGTTTTTATTTTTGACGATAACACTGATATTCTGGAACTGTGCACCTTGATTTTGGAAGATGCAGGTTACAAGACCAGAACTTCGGC
>JBCNPG010000290.1:0-4851 GCA_039593445.1 Pedobacter sp. | reverse complement strand
GTAGCCTTTTTTACACAACTGGGTTTCAAGCTCAACGAAAACCAGCCCGTGACCAGAAACATGGCTTCCTTGTTGGTCGGCGAAAAGAAATTTGTGCTCATGCTATTTACCAAAGACCTGTTCGAAGGCTTTTGCAATGACCGTACTGCCGACCCTAAAAACGGAACGGAAGTCCTCTTTTCTATCGATGCCGAAAGTCGCGACGAAGTGGACGCCATGCTCCAAAAAGCCGAAGATGCCGGAGGAAGCATTTATGCCAAAGGCGGAGAAAAGGATGGCTGGATGTATGGCGGCGGATTTATTGACCCCGATGGTCATCGCTGGAGTGTACTTTACATGGATTTTAGCAACCTGCCAAAATAACGCGTTGCAACTATGCAACTAGATGAAGGGACAGAATGCGTTTTCAACCTCACATCTCCAATCCAATATCTCATGTCTCAAATCTCACGTCTCACGTCTCAAATCTCACATCTCATATCTCACACCTCATAAACCTCACCAAAACCTACAATCATGGAAAAGATGAAATTCAATGTCGACATTAATGCTCCTGCCTCAAAAGTCTGGAACGTGCTTTGGGACGCAACCAGCTATCCGCTTTGGACCAACGTTTTTGCCGAAGGTTCGCGCGCCGAAACCGATTGGCAAAAAGGAAGCAAAGTCTTGTTTGTAGACAACAGCAACCGGGGCATGGTTTCGCGTATTGTCGACAATATACCCAATCAATTCATGTCAATCGAGCACCTCGGCGGTTATGACAACGGCGTTGAAGATTATGAAAGCGAGCAGATCAAACAATGGGCTGGCGCACAAGAAAACTATACGCTTAAAGAAACCAACGGAACTACAAACCTGCTCGTTGAAATGGATTTGAGCGGTGTTGATGCCAAAATGATCAAATATTTTGAAAGCACCTGGCCAAAAGCCCTTCAAAAAGTAAAGGAGCTGGCAGAGCAATAAACTGCCGACTTAAATCTTATTTGTTGTACGGTCTTTCATTGATCCAGTTGAATTTGCGTTCGGTGAGTTCGAACCTCATTTTCTTCAGTTTAATTTCTAGAGAATCCCCAAACAAAACGCCTTTTAGCCAAAGCTTATTAGAATCGGGCAAACGGTAATCCAAGGTACTTGGAACGGTCATATCCTTGGAAACACTGAATACCATTTTCTTTTTGGCCGTATCGATTCTCATGTAGGGATGGCTGTATTCGCCATTGGGCATCCTGATGGCAGCTTCATCCGGACTTTCCAATAATAACATCTTCCAACGATCGGCTCTTTCTGTTTCAGGTGGAATAATTTGACCGTTCTTACTAAAAGTTTCCACTTCATAACCACCATACAGCAAAGATTTGGGCATATCCTGGCCATAGACAGGCCTTAACGACACCACTTCCCAAATGCTGCCTATTACTACAAAGGCTATCAAAAGATATTTCAGGCTATATTTTGTTATGCTTTTCCACCTTTTGACAATCATTGGCGGTTCCAATATCCTCAAAGTTGCGCCATGGCCTCTCACAAAGAAATTAAACAGCCTAACAAAGTTTGGAGCCAACAAAAAAAGGCACATCACCACCAAAGCAGTCGTTACAATCTTAACCGGCACATCGTAAAAGTAGTTTACCGCCATGATGTTGGCAGTAGTCATGAGCGAAATCATGGCCCCTAAAGTAACCGTTTTCCTAAAAAACAGCAGTACCGCCGATACCTCCGCTAATCCCATAAAAAGATTATAGCCTTTGGAAAAGCCAAAAAAGGTCCAAGCCAAGCCCATGGGCGAAGATTCGCCATAAGTAGTCAGCAAACGAAACAGGTTGGGCGCCGGAAACTGCAGCTGCACAACCTTTACCATGCCGTAATTGATGAGCATGATTCCTACATAAAACCTAACGGCTACGCTCAGCCAATAGTACAAGCGGTTATAACTCGTACTCTTCCGGTCAGCCAGGCTCCAAACGAGCGTTCCAGCAGCAGCCAAAACCGCCACGCAAAGCAAAACCACAAAATCGTAGGTGGTATCGCCGCTGCCGTTGGTAAATTCTGTTATTGGATAGGGAAGCTTGAGCCAAGTTTTGCCCAGCCAGGGGATAAAAATATGCAATAACGAAACGGGATACTTCATGATTGCATAAAACAAGGGGAAAGTACCATTGTTAAAGAAAACCATGAATAGGCCCAATAGCAGGAAGGCAAACCTAAAAACCAGCTTTTCTAATGGCGACCATTTTTGCGAAGTATTGTCCATAAATATTTGGTTGACGACCTAAAGAAACCGATTTTACCTGAAAAAGCGAATAGCAGTGCCATAAAAAAATCCATCTTCGGTTATTTTATTTGGAATTAATCCAAATAAATATCATTTTTGTAGCATTAATTGAACAGGCTTATCCATGCAGGAAACAGTTTTAATCCCTTCCATCAACTTTGCCGAAGTATTTAGCACCAACGATGGCGCTATCTATCAATCTGACATCGAAAATTGCTGGTACATTGATTTTGCAGGCAAATTGGCCCGTTTCGATTATCGCAATCTTTTAAAGCTCAAAAAAGCGGTTTACCAGATCGACATCGAAGGCCTTTTGCTTAACAGCGATAAAAGTGCCGACGTAGAAATCATCTTTATCTGTGCTTGCGACCACTGCTATGTGCTCTCGTTGTTGCAGATCATCAAGATGAAAGAACTGTTGCAAGGTGCCTTCACCATGCTCGAACTTAACCATATCATTTACGACCGCCTGCACCGACTGGCCTGTTAATGATTGGACTTAGAATCTTTCCATATTGCCCTTAAATTCTTTTCGTCAACATTTTAGCGCTATTTTTGTTATATAGTTTTACTCAAAGACAAAGATCATGAAAGACATTATGCGTGTAAAATGTTTGCTTTCTGCCGATATAGAAACGCTCATTAACCAACAGATTAAAAAAGAAGCCCACTCTTCGGCCATTTATCTTTCTATGGCTTCGTGGTGCAACCAAAACGGCTACGATTTTTCGTCGGATTATTTTTTCAAACAGGCGGAAGAAGAAAGACAGCACCAGCTGAAATTCTTTAAATACGTACTGGATATGGGCGGCAACGCGGTTTCTCCAGAAATCACGAATGTAAAAGGCGAATACAATTCGTTCCGCGAGGTTTTTGAAGAAGCTTTGGATCAAGAGATTGCCATTACCCAATCGATTAAGAATATTGCGGCCCGTTGCCACAAAGAGCAGGATTATGTAACCTTGGAATTCCTGAACTGGTTCTTCAGGGAACAAAGGGAAGAAGAATACAAAGCGCGCCGCGCGCTGGAACTTTTCGACGTGATTGGCGAAGAAGGTACCGGCAGATGGCAGATAGACAAACATGTAGGCCAAATCAGCTACGACAGCGAAGCCTAGGCTACATTGATTAACGAATTAAGGGCACGTATTGAAACAATATGTGCCTTTTTTGTTTTATATTGATGAAGAATTGAAAGCCATGTCTAAAAAAGACAAAAAGAAGAAGAAAGACAAGCACAAGTCGAAGGACAAGAAGAAAAAAGAGTGCTGCGAAAAGTACCTGAGAGGCAAGAGGTGCAAGAATTGTCCCATGGCTTAAAGTTAATGGCCATCCGTTCAGTCCAGTTGGCAGTACCCATTTTAAAATTCCAAATGCACTACCCTACGTTTATTGCCATTGGTCGTTCTGTTTGTTTAACTGAATAAATGGTTACAAACTCACTCCTCTTTTCCAAGGAATAAAATCGTCCTGCTCTAATAGAACGGCTTTAGGGATTTCTATTCCACTGGCCACATTGATGATGTAATGCAAGATCCTTTCGCCTGATTCCTCAATGCTTTCCGCCCCTTCAATTATTGTCCCACAGTCAATATCTATAATATCTGGCATTTTTCTGGCTAAGGCCGAATTGGTTGAAATCTTAATTACCGGCACTATCGGATTGCCTGTAGGCGTACCCAAACCTGTGGTAAATAACACAATATTAGCCCCTGCAGCCACTTCGGCAGTAGTGCTTTCTACATCACTGCCAGGTGTACACAAGAGGTTTAACCCTGCTTCGGTAACCTTTTCTGGATAATCCAATACCGCTACAACCGGAGAATTCCCTCCCTTTTTAGCCGCGCCTGCCGATTTGATGGCATCGGTAATTAAACCATCGCTGATATTTCCAGGTGATGGGTTTGCATAGAAACCCGAACCATCTTGCTCTGCCCTGGCATTATAGGTTGTCATCAGGTTCATAAAGCGCTGGGCTACCGATTCATCTACACACCTATCGCTCAATTCCTGCTCAACACCGCAGAGTTCGGGGAATTCTGATAAGATGACCGAACCGCCCAATGCAACCAATAGATCAGACACGTAGCCAATGGCAGGATTGGCCGAAATACCAGAGAAGCCGTCCGAACCTCCACACTCTAAACCTACGCAAAGCTTATGCAGCGGTGCAGGTGTTCTCTGCTGCTGATTTGCATTCAACAGACCTGCAAATGTTTGCTTCAGCGCATCTTTCAACATTTGGTGCTCTGTACCCGAAACTTGCTGCTCTAAAATTACAAGTGGCTTATCAAATTTAGAGTCACGCTTATAGATCTCATTCATCAGAATGCTCGTCTGCGAATGTTGACAACCCAAAGATAACACGTTTGCGCCCGCCACATTGGGATGGCTATTATAACCGACCAGCAAGCCACATAAGGCATCCGAATCCATACGAGTTCCCCCACAACCTAAATCGTGTGTCAAGAACTTGATGCCATCCACATTGGGAAAGACACTATCCGGCTGTTTGCCAACGGGGTAATCTTCAAATTCAACACCTAAAATATCGCTGACAGCCTGCCCATTTTGATATA
>JBCNPG010000029.1:0-11847 GCA_039593445.1 Pedobacter sp. | reverse complement strand
AGAATTGGCTTTTGTAGATTATGGCATACCGCCAGATAGCGAAACCTATTGAAACAAAAAAAGGAAACCACTTACGGTTTCCTTTTTTATTGGATGAAGCTTTTGTTATAAATCAGATTTGATTTTTAGCTCTTTCAGCTGTTTTTCGTCGATGGTGCTTGGACTATCGATCATGATATCCCTGCCTGAGTTGTTTTTAGGGAAGGCAATCACGTCGCGGATGCTATCCAAACCAGCAAAAATAGAACAAAGCCTATCGAAGCCGAAAGCAATACCGCCATGCGGGGGAGCGCCAAACTCGAAGGCATCCATCAGGAACCCAAATTGTTTTTGGGCTTCTTCAGGACTAAAGCCCAGGTGTTTAAACATCAAGGCTTGCAATTCGCGGTCGTAGATACGGATAGAGCCACCACCAATTTCGGTGCCGTTAACCACCATGTCGTACGCATTGGCTCTCACCTCTCCAGGCGCGGTATCGAGCATGGCAATGTCTTCTGGCTTAGGCGATGTAAACGGATGGTGCATGGCATGGTAGCGTTCGGTTTCCTCGTCCCATTCCAATAGCGGAAAGTCGAGCACCCAAAGCGCGGCAAAAGTATCTTTGCTGCGTAAACCAAGACGGGTACCCATTTCGAGGCGAAGCTCGCTCAATTGTTTGCGTACTTTGTCTTTGGCTCCGGCCATCACCAATACCAAATCTCCTGGCGCTGTTTGGCAGGCCGCCGACCATTTTTGTAGTTCTTCTTCGTTATAAAATTTGTCAACCGACGACTTTAAAGAGCCGTCTTCGTTGTGGCGCATGTAAATCAAGCCGGTGGCACCAATTTGTGGGCGCTTAATGAAATCGGTCAGCTCATCTAGTTGCTTGCGGGTGTAGTGCGCACAGCCTTTTGCGTTGATGGCAATCACCAGCTCGGCATTATCAAAAACCGCAAAATCCTTTCCTTTTACCACCTCGTTCAATTCGATAAATTTCATTTCAAAACGGGTATCGGGCTTGTCGGAGCCGTACCAGCGCATCGCATCGGCGTATTGCATACGAGGCACTGTCGGCAAATCGTAGTTGCGCACTTCCTTGAACAAGGTTCGGATCAGGCCTTCGAAAGTATGGAGAATATCTTCTTGTTCGATAAAAGACATTTCGCAGTCGATTTGGGTAAACTCTGGCTGCCTGTCGGCGCGCAAGTCTTCGTCCCTAAAGCATTTTACAATCTGAAAATAACGGTCAAAGCCCGATACCATCAGCAATTGCTTAAAAGTTTGCGGCGATTGGGGCAAGGCATAAAATTCGCCTGCATTCATGCGGCTAGGTACCACAAAATCCCTGGCGCCTTCAGGCGTAGATTTGATCAGTACCGGAGTTTCTACTTCGATAAAATCCAATCCGTCCAAATAGCGGCGGGTAGCCTGAGCCATTTTGTGGCGCAAGATCATGTTGTTTCTGATCGGGTTGCGGCGCAGATCCAGGTAACGGTATTTCATGCGCAGATCGTCGCCACCATCGGTTTTGTCTTCAATTAAGAACGGAGGCAGCTTGGCTTTGTTCAATATTTCGAGGGCTTCAACTTTAATTTCGATGTCGCCAGTTGGGATTTCCTTGTTTTTGTTAGAACGCTCCACAACTACGCCGCTCACCCTGATTACGAATTCACGGCCCAGGTTGCGTGCCGCTTGGCAGAGGTCGGCATTGTCATTCATGTTAAAAACCAATTGCGTAATACCGTAACGGTCGCGAATGTCTATGAAAGTCATCCCGCCCAAGTCTCTCGAATTTTGCATCCAGCCACAAAGAGTAACGTTTTCGCCTAGATTTTGCAGCGTTAAAGCGCCGCAAGTAGTTGTTCTTAACATCTTTAAATCAAATTTTGAGCCGCAAAAATACACAATCCTGTCAAGGTTTCCGAAAGCTAAGCGGATTATGTGGCCAGAAAAATTTTTTTTCTACCTTGATGCAACGTTTTTGAAAATAGACTGTCTCTTGACTTGAACGCCTTTTAAAATTGGAAACTGCATACATAGACAAACACGCCTCGCTGGTAAACGAATGCCGGTCGGGAAGCCGGAAAGCACAGTTTGAGCTTTACAAATTATATGCTGGCGCAATGTATAATGTAGCCCTGCGTATTGTAAACGACGATGCCGAAGCCGAAGATGTGCTTCAGGAAGCCTTCTTGGATGCCTTTAGCCGCATCGCTGACTTTAGGCAGGAAACTACCTTTGGTTTGTGGCTTAAACAGATCGTCATTAACCGGGCCATCAACTATTTGCGTAAGCGCAAAGCCGAATTTGTAAGTATCGACGATGTTGATGTGGCCGAAGAAACGGCCCCAGACCCAGAAGATACCGCTTTAAAGGTAGAGGCCATTAAAGCAGCCGTGGCCGAGTTGCCAGATGGATATAGAGTGGTACTAACGCTTTATTTGTTTGAAGGTTACGACCATGAAGAGATTGCACATATATTGAAAATAACAGAAAATACATCACGCTCGCAGTACATGAGAGCCAAGAGAAAGTTGAATAGTTTATTAGAAATGAAAGGAGTAGCAAGATGAATAATAAATTAGAGGAGTTTGTAAAGGCTAACAAAAAAGAATTCGAAGCAAAAGGCCCATCAGACCAGTTGTGGGAACGCATTGCTTCGGAATTAGACAAGAAGGAAAAAGAACAGCCAAAAAAGTCGATAAAGCTATATTCATGGCTAAGCATCGCCGCGATGCTGGTGGTTAGCTTGGGCATTTATTTTACGGCCAGCTATAAAAAAGCCAACAATACGGGGGTAGAAATTGCCGATGTCAATCCGGCGTTTAAAAACAAGGAGGTGCATTTGGCTAGCCTCATCGAGGAAAAGAAAGACAGCCTGCAGGTTTATGCCAAGGAAAACCCAGAACTGTATGGCAAATTTACCGAAGATATGGCCAAACTGAGCAGGGATTACGAAGCCCTGAAACGGGAGCTGCAAACCAGCCCGAACCGCGTAGCCGTGGTTAAGGCCATGATGAAAAACCTCGAAATACAATCGCAATTGCTGAGCCAGCAATTAGGAATTATAAACCAAGTCAATCAATATAAAAAGGAGAATTCGATATAGGGCCAACAGGCTTTGTATCAAAAAACAATCGATCATGAAAAGAATAAAAAATGTAGCCCTGGGTGTATCGGGTTTGTTGTTGCTCGCTACACAAGTAAAAGCGGTTCAAACCGGAGAAGTAACCGCCTCCAGTCCGGCAGCGCCCGTAGCGCCAGTTATATCGACTACTGTGGCCAAGAACAGCAGCACAAAAGCCACTTCAATCAACGCCAGTCATTCAAGCTCGGTCAGCTATTCGTACAGCAGCCAAGATGCCGATGATCCGATGAGGGCCAAAACCTTCTCCAAATCGTTTAGCGTAGACCGTGGCGACAAAGTGAATTTGAACAACCAGTATGGTGGCATGACCATTAAAACCTGGGACAAGAATGAAGTGAAGGTAGACGTAGACATTAAAGCTTATGCCAATACCGAGGATGCCGCGCAACGTTTGCTGGACAATACCAACATCAATGCCTCTAAAAGCGGCGATGTTGTATCGTTTAGAACAAGCATCGGCGATGGCAATAAGGGCAGCGGCAGCCGCAATGGCAAAAGATGGCGCCAGGAAGTAAAGGTATACTATACGGTTTATATGCCATCAACCAATGCCTTAACCGCCTCGCAAGAATATGGAGGTATTGTAATGGATAACTTTGCTGGCCCTACTTCGCTCAAGGTACAATATGGCAACCTTACTGCCGGCGATTTGAGCAATGCCAACAACTACATTTCGGTACAGTATGGCAAGTGCGTGCTGCAAGACCTGAACCAGGCGCGTATCAGGCATCAATATGGTGGTGGCTTAACCATCGCTTCGGTAGGTACGCTCGATTTGGATGCCCAATATACTTCGGCCAATATTACTACCATTAAAAACAGTGCCACCATTAAACATCAATATGGCAGCGGCCTTACCATTGGCACCGCAGGTACACTGAACCTCGATTTGCAATACACTTCGGTAAACATCGGAACCGTAAGAAATGCTTCGGTAATCAGGCACCAATATGGCAACGGCATTACCATTAATAATGCCGGACCGCTCGATTTGGATGTACAGTATGCGGCGATTAAGATTGGCAACCTGCATGGTAATTTGGGCGCCAGGGTTCAATATGGTTCGCTAAGCGCCAACAACATCGATGCTACAAGCAGGAACATCAATGTAAATGCCGAATACAGCGGTGTGGCTTTGGGCTTCGAAGCTGGCTACTCGGCCGATTTTGATGTAGCGGTCAGCTACAATAGCTTTAAATACGGCAGCAATGTAACGGCACGCAAAACCAGTGACGACGATGACCAGACCAAACGCTATACCGGGCAGATCGGCAAAGGGGGCAGCAACAAGGTAACGGTACGCTCTGCCTATAATTCGGTGGTATTTAGATAAACAAACCAAACAAATAAAGTCAAGGCCTGTTAATGAAAATTAACGGGCTTTTTTTATTTTCGCCTAAGATCAGATTAACCATGGAATTTTTAAGCAGTCCAGAAGCCTGGATTTCACTATTGACCCTAACCGTTTTAGAAATTGTTTTAGGGATAGACAACATCATCTTCATTTCTATTTTATCGGGTAAATTACCAGAACATCAGCAAAAAAAAGGGCGTCAGTTAGGCTTAGGCCTCGCCATGATTACCCGTGTGCTCTTGTTGCTGTCGCTAACCTGGATCATGAAACTGACTTCGCCCTTGTTCAACATTGGCGAGTGGTTTGGCATTGAAAGCCAAGAGTGGCTAGGCAAGCTGGCTATTTCTGGTCGGGATTTGATCCTGATCATCGGCGGTATTTTCCTGATTTATAAAAGCACGCACGAAATACACGAAAAACTGGAGAGCGCCGAAGCGCATGAAGTAAAGGGCAAAGTATATTCTTTTAGCGGCGTAATTGTGCAGATCCTGCTGCTCGATATCGTGTTCTCACTCGATTCGGTAATTACTGCCGTAGGCATGGCCGAACATGTGGAGGTGATGATTGCCGCAGTGATCATAGCCGTGCTGATTATGATGGTATCTGCAGGAGCCATCAGCAATTTTGTGAACCAGCACCCAACCGTAAAAATGCTGGCACTTTCGTTTTTGTTGCTGATCGGTGTATCGCTTTTGGCCGAAGGTTTAGATCAACATATTCCTAAGGGCTATATCTATTTTGCCATGGCTTTTTCGGTATTGGTAGAAATGCTGAACCTGAAGATGAAGAAGGGAAAAAAACCGGTCAAATTGCGCAATACGCCACAAGAAGAGGCAGAGAAGAAGTAAGCCCGCTAGCCAGCCGAATTGATCCAATAGTCATCGCGGTTTCCTATTTTTTGATAATGCAATATTGTTGCGTTTAATTTTTTTATGTTTGTCCCAATCAACTCAAAAAGAAATGGATAACTATGACGTCATAATTATTGGGGGCAGCTATGCCGGTCTTTCGGCTGCCATGGCCTTGGGACGGTCGCTGCGCACGGTATTGTTGATCGATGCTGGCGAACCCTGCAACAGGCAAACGCCTCATTCGCATAACTTTTTAACACAGGACGGCGAAACGCCTGCCATGATCAGTGCCAAGGCAAAGGAGCAGGTATTGGCCTATCCTACGGTTAAGTTTTATGAGGGGCGGGCTATCCGCGCCGAAAAACTTGCGCAAGGTTTTGCTATTTCCACAGCAGAAGGACATCGTTTTGAAACCCGCAAGCTTATCCTGGCTATGGGCATTAAAGATATATTCCCCAATATCAAGGGCTTTGAGGCGTGCTGGGGCATTTCGGTTTTGCATTGTCCGTATTGCCATGGATATGAAGTGGCCAGACAACCTTTGGGCGTTATAGCCAATGGCGACATGGCTTTTGAGTTTGTCAGGATGATCTACAATTGGAGTACAGAACTTACCTTGTTTACCAACGGGTTGCCGACTTTGAACGATGAGCAGGCCGAATATTTTAAGGCAAAAGGCATTCAAATCGTAACCGATGAAATTGCCGAAATCGTACATCAAGACGGTATCCTTAAGCACCTTCTGCTTAAAAATGGCACTAGGCATCAATTAAAGGCTGTTTTTGGCCGTGGCGACCTCGAACAGCATTCGTCGCTCGCGGCCGAATTGGGCTGTGAAATAGACCAGCAAAACCTAATTGTGGTTAATGGTGTACAAACTACGGTACCCGGCGTGTTTGCGGCTGGCGATTGTACCACGATGTTCCGTACGGTTTCTGGAGCTGTAGCCAATGGCAACCTGGCCGGCATTTCGGCCAGCAAGGAAATGATAGCAGCCGATTTTTGATTCCGATTTGAGCATGCCAAAGCTAAAGCCTACTTTTGCAGGCCTACATTTTAAGCTGAGCGTATGATTACCTTTTTCGAAGCCTCATTGGCCGAACTTTCTATCCATAGAATTGGCAACAAACTGCAAGACGAGTTCTATGTGCTGTCTGAGCAGTCGATGTATATTCAAGACGAAATGCTGAAGCAGCTGCTGTTGCAGTACTTTCTGTCGCCTTATGAAAAGGTGAATGAAATTTACCACTTCATGCATCCTAACAACGACTTGAATCTGAACGAGGTGTATCACTTCGCGGCAGAAATTTTTGCCAACGGCGATTTGTTCCACGAAAACAGCAAGAAACTGGCGACCTATCTTTATGAGATATCAAATCACCCCAAAATCAAATCGGGAGAGCTCTATGTGGCCTATTTTGAAAATGTGCAGATCGAAGGCGACCTGCATGATGCCATTGGTATCTTCAAATCAGAAACCAAGGAGAGCTATATCAAAGTTTATCCAGAACAAAGCGGCTTTGCGCTAAGTTATGAGCAGGAAGCTATCAATATCAGCAAACTGGATAAAGGCTGCCTTATTTTCAATACCGATAAGGAGCAGGGCTTTAAAGTTGCGGTTATAGACCAGACCAACCGCAGTGCGGAAGCCGTGTATTGGAAAGACGAATTTTTGAGGCTCAAGGTAAGGAACGACAACTACAGTCAAACGCAAAATGTATTGGGCGTTTACAAAAACTTCATTACCGAAAAACTGGACGAAGAATTTGAAGTAACCAAAACCGATAAGATCGATTTGCTAAACCGCTCGATGAAGTATTTTAAGGAAAAGGAAAGCTTTGATATCGACGAGTTTGCCAACGAGGTGATTGCCAATCAGGAAGGGATCGAGCTTTTTAAAAACTACAAAAAAAGCTACGAAGAGGAATTTGATACCCCAATTGCCGATACTTTCGATATTTCTGATGCTGCCGTAAAAAAACAGGCCAAGATGTTCAAGAGTATATTAAAGCTCGATAAAAATTTCCATATCTATATCCATGGCAATAAGGAACTCATCGAAAAAGGCTTTGATGATGATCGCTCGATGAACTATTACAAGGTTTACTTCAGGGAGGAGCAGTAGTTCGATAAGCTTTGATGAAATAAGATTAAGCCTTTATGGTTTAATAGTATCTGTTGTTCCAAAAAGGAATAAATTTTCTTAAATTGCTGTAAGCATGATTATTAAATACTACTTATGGCACTCAAGATCATCAACTCGATTTTAATTCTTTTTGCCCTGTACATGGGTATCAAACAGGGCTTCGCCATGATCAATGGCAAACCAGAAATGCTTCAGCTATTTAACAAATTTAATGTTGGCAAAAACGGAGTGCTAATTCTGGGCGCTTTTACCGTAATTGGAGCTATCCTGGTTTTGTTCCCCAAAACATTTGTATACGGCAATTTTATTACGGCCGCGGGTATTCTGTTTATTATAGCTTTGGAATTGAACCATCGAGACCTTAAGGGCGCCGCCATAGAATTGCCTTTTCTGTTGCTGTCGCTGGTTATTCTATACCTGCAGCACCCATTGAGCAAATCTTAGTGCCGGGCATTTGCATCAACGGTTAATCCTCGGCAATCCAACCAAGATGCCGATTGAAGTTGTGTTTTAGTTTTCAAACACTTAGCTTTAAAGCTATGACTTCAACCACCAAACAGAACAGCATTTTCAAAGTAATTGGCGCTTCTTCTTTAGGAACGCTGATCGAATGGTACGATTTCTATATTTTCGGCAGTTTGGCCACCATTATTGGCGCACAGCTTTTTCCGGCCGATGCCGGTGCTTCGGCTTTGATCAATACTCTGGCCATTTTTGCGGCGGGTTTTATTGTCAGGCCTTTTGGTGCCCTGGTGTTTGGTCGCCTGGGCGATTTAATTGGCCGTAAATACACGTTTCTGCTCACGTTGGTACTGATGGGTGGCTCTACTTTTTTAATTGGCCTTATCCCGTCTTATTCGAGTATTGGTTACGCAGCGCCGATTTTGGTGTTGCTCTTGCGCCTCGTTCAGGGCTTAGCCTTGGGCGGCGAGTATGGGGGTGCAGCCACTTATGTAGCCGAACATGCGCCTAAGGGCAGAAGGGGGTTCTTTACCAGCTGGATTCAAACCACTGCAACACTGGGACTTTTCCTTTCGCTTGGCATTATCGTGCTTTCCAAAAACCTGATCGGTGCTTCGGCCTTTGCCGACTGGGGCTGGCGCATTCCTTTTCTGCTTTCTATTTTGCTGGTAGGCGTATCGATCTATATCCGCCTAAAAATGCATGAATCGCCGATGTTTGCCAAACTTAAAACGGAAGGCAAGATTTCCAAAAACCCATTAAAAGAGAGCTTTAGCAAGAAAGCCAATTTCAAAATGGTGTTGCTGGCTTTGTTTGGCGCTACGATGGGGCAGGGCGTAATTTGGTATACCGGCCAATTTTATGCGCAATCTTTTATCGAAAACACCTGTAAGGTCGATTTTAACGATTCTCGCTATATTCTGCTCTGGGCAATTGCCTTTGCTACGCCCTTTTTTGTGGTGTTCGGATCGTGGAGCGACAAGGTGGGCCGCAAATGGATCATGCTTGGCGGGATGTTGTTGGGCATTGTTTTTTACCGGCCTATTTATCAGGTGTTCCTAGACAAAACAGACCTGAGCCAATTGCAACCAAAGGAAATCAAGGAAATTGCCCAGCCAGTTATTACCAGAACGCCCCTGCACACGGCTGGTGATACGCTGGTGAATACAACTACCAAAGTAACCTTGCTGAACGGAAGCACCTTTAACAAGCTGCAAGTCGATACGGTATATGCCGATCAGCGCAAGCCCATTGGCCATGCCAAGGAAGTTTTAAAAGACAAGATACTCACTTCGGGAACTTTTTGGCTGTTTGTGGCTTTGGTTTTCTTTCAGGTAATCTTGGTTACCATGGTGTATGGGCCAATCGCCGCTTTCTTAGTGGAACTGTTCCCCACCCAAATCAGGTATACTTCCATGTCGTTGCCATACCACGTAGGCAATGGCGTTTTTGGCGGTTTGGTTCCCTTTATCGCCACCTTGATTGCCAGTTTTGCGGGAGCAACGCCGCTTTCGGGGCTTTGGTATCCCATTGGTATCGCCACGCTCAGCTTTATCATCGGCGCCGTTTACTTAGCCAATCGAACCAACGAAAACATTAAAGATTAAACCATGAAAACATTAAGGAAAATATTAGGCATCTTTTGGATTGTTTTAGGACCCTTGGCGGTGGGTTTAATGGCTTGGCAGGCTTGGGACAAGATTAGTCGCGCCGAACCGGGAATGGCGCAAACCAATACGGCGCTGCAATGGGGCATTATTCTGCTCATCTTCATTCCGATAGCCATTGGCCTGGTTATATTTGGCAGATATGCCCTAATGGGCGAATATGATCATTTACCCGAAAATTCAGAAGAAGGATGAGTTGCAATCCGATCAAAATCAGCATGATTTTTATGGCTTTTCTTTTGTTGGCGAGTTGTCAAGTGAAAAAAGAGGCAAGGCCATATCAGCTGAGCAAGCGAGACAAAAAGATATTGGAAGAACTAAAAAAAGAAACCGCAAAAGATGATTCCGTGCAACAGACGAGATTAAAGGATCCAGACTACTTGGAGTATGTAAAAAAGACCAATGCAGAAAACAAGCCTGTTAAAAACTAAAACTGCTATAAGACATACTCCTCGTTAATCGGCGTTACCGGAGCTGGCACCTCTTCCTCGCCCAGCATCTGCAGCAAGTTGATCTCGATGGTGCGTGTAATCTGGTTGAGCGGTACGCCCGACGAGTTGTTTTCGAAAGGGTCGATCAGGCTCATGCCGTTGATTTGTGTGGATACGAATACAAAACCGACCAGCCAACCCATAAAAATAGCCCACCAGCCCATATCTTGGCTGATCACCAAAGTAAAGGAAACCACAAACAGCCAAATGAATACTTTGGTCAAATAACTGTAAGTGGTTGGAAAAACGGTGTTTTTGATACGTTCGCACATGCCCATTTCATCGCTGAATTTGATGAGCAGGCTGTTGATGTCCATAAACTTGAAGCCATCCAGCTGACTGGTATATAGTTTTTCGAGATCTTTGGCCTGGTTGTGCAGAATGGCATTGTGCACATTGCGCTGTTTTTCTACCTGTTGCTGCTCGTCTTCGCTTAGGTATTTGATGTAGATAAGGTCTTTGGTGCTTCGCAGGTTGGCTTTAAGTGCGTACAAGAATGCAATATGCCTGAAAATCATTCGCTTGACTATTTCGTCGTTTGCTTCGTTTTTGGGCACGTAGCTCAGCAGGCTTCGGGCAAAAGACCTTGAATCGTTAACCAGTCCGCCCCAAATTTTGCGAGCTTCCCACCAGCGGTCGTAAGCCTGGTTGTTGTTAAAGCCGATAAAAAAGGCAATGGCCGTACCCAAAACGCCCGGAATGATGGTGGGTACAATGAAATGATGTGCAATGAGGTACTCGTGCGCCAAAAAAGCCACGGTGCATGAAACAATCATGATCAGGTCTACCTGCCAGGTGTTTCTGATAATTCTGCTTAACCTGATATTTTTTACGATGAGCATAAAACTAATTTAAGCAGATTTTTTGTCAAATTATACAACCCTCAGCAACAGGCCTTTTAAATATTCGCCTTCGGGGAACGACAGGCGTACCGGATGGTCTTCGGGCTGGCTAAACTGTCTGATTACCTGTACCTCTTTGCCGGCATCTAGGGCCGCCCAGGCAATGATTTGCTTAAAGGTTTCGATATCAACCGCACCCGAGCAGGAGAAGGTGGCCAGTAAGCCGCCGCTTTCCAAGAGCAACAAGCCCAGTCTGTTCAGGTCTTTGTAGGCCCGTGCGGCACGGTCGAGGGCCGATCGCGAAGGCGCATATTTCGGCGGATCGAGCACCACGATGTCGAATTTCCTGCCTTCGTCTTTGAATGCGCGCAGCTGTTTGTTCACGTCGGATTGGATGGCAGTGTGTATTTGGTCGTTAAATTTGTTCAGTTCGATGTTCTGCTTCAGGGTTTCGATGGCCAGAGCCGAGCTGTCAACGCTCGTTACTTGGGTAGCGCCCTGCAACAGGGCATTGAGGCTAAAGCCCCCGCTATAGCTGAAGCAATCCAGCACGGTTTTGTCCTTGGCATAGCTGGCCAGCAACTGGCGGTTATCGCGCTGGTCGCAATAAAAGCCTGATTTCTGTCCTTCGGCAATGTTGATATGGTAAAGAATGCCGTTTTCCTTCACTTCGATGAAAGTTGCCGGAGCCTCTCCCCAGAGCAGGCCGTTTTCGGCAGTAATGCCCTCGTGCGTACGGGCGGTGGCATCGCTGCGGTCGAAAATACCTTTCGGATTTAAGGCTTCGCAGAGCGCCTCTATGATCACCCCCTTGGCTTTTTCAATGCCCGTGCTTAAAATCTGTACCGATAAAAAATCGGCATATTTATCTACAATAAGGCCTGGCAAAAAATCCGCTTCGCTAAAA
>JBCNPG010000289.1:0-4855 GCA_039593445.1 Pedobacter sp. | reverse complement strand
GATTGATATCCTGGGAAACATTGCCGTAATCTACCCCATTGGCATCGCCTCCAAAGTTGCTCTGGGCAATTGGCGTACCATCAACCACCATTAGCGCCTGTCCGCCACCAGTGATGGAGTTCACGCTCCTGATCTTGATTTTTTGCGTGCCCCCCATATTGGCACCCGATGAGCCCGTAACCTGTACACCAGCAATCTTTCCGGCCAACGAACCAATTACGTTCTGCTCTTTGGTCATGGTCAAGTTATCGCCTTTTAGCTGCTGTGTGGCATAGCCAACCGATTTCTCGCTACGCTTAATGCCCAAGGCTGTAACCACTACACCTTCCAGGGTTTGGGCGCTGGCTACCAGAGCCACATTGATTTCGGTGCGGTTGCCAATGTTTATCTCCTGTGTTTCGAAACCAAGGTATTTAAAAACCAAGGTTGTACCCTCGGCAGGTACATTCACTACATAGGCCCCATCGGGCTGTGTGGTTACGCCGGTGGCCGTGCCTTTTACCAGCACGCTTACCCCGGGAATTGGAGTGCCGCCTTCGCTATCGGTTACCTTGCCCCTTACGGTTTTTTGGGCATAGCCTACCATAGCAAACAGCAAAAATCCAATTACAAAAAGAATAGATTTTCCGTTCATAGTTTATTAATTAAGTTTAAGTTGTAATGGAAAATAAGAAATTCCGCTAACTTAACCTTAATCAACAGACCAATTGAGAATCAGAACAATTCCAAATAATAGCAATGGTTTTAGGATTATGACAAGCTCAGATAGCCTGTTTCAGCTTTGACGTCTATCTTATCGATGATTTGATCTAAGACGCTCTGATCCAGGTTGGTAAATTTAGAGGAGCACCATTTTGCCGTTTTATTGTCGAGCCAAACACAAAATGAATGGCAGTCTTCCAAAATAACGGCATAAGTTAAATGAAAATCATCATGGATCCTCATGCAAAAACCTTTAAAGGTCTTGCCTTTAACATCAAACTGGAGGTTCAAATATTCGTTCAACATGGCTACATTTAGTTTAGGGATAGGGATATGTATAACAAATCTAGCATCCAAATGTTTAGCCAAAGTTAAATCTGCGCTAAGAAACTGGTTTACATCAATTTAGCCAATATTCAGCATATTGGAATAGCCCTTGGCAATGAGGCGGTTTTTAGCCGGCAGAAATATTTCACATTGCAGATTGATAATGGCCCTGCCTTGTTTCACGATGGCTGTTTTGGCGGTAATGGTATCGCCTTCGTTGGCGGGAGCAAAATAATCGATGTTGTTATTGACGGTGGTATAACGATCATTGAGGCCCAGCACATACACTGTAGCACCGATCAGGTCGTCGATGATGCCTGCCGTAATGCCCCCGTGCAGAATTCCATATGGATTGGTCATTTCTTTTCTTACCACATAGCTGCATTGCAAACTGCCCTTTTCGGCACTGATTAAGGTTGGCTTGAGCCAATTCATAAAATGAGAGGGCGATTGGCTGATTTCTTTTCCGGTAAACGACTGAAATATCAATAATCGTTGCTGTGCTTCGCTTTGTTTTTCCATTTATGCTATGTTTGCGGTAAATTTAGGCATTAAACTACAAATATGAGCAACGCGCAAATTACAGCGATTACCGAATTAGACCGTTCAAAATATAAAACCAAAGTATTTTCTAACGGACATTTGATTTATGCCGACGAGCCTGCAGAACTGGGAGGCACCGACGAAGGCATGCAGCCGGGTGCCCTGCTTTTGGCCAGCCTAGGTAGCTGTACGGCTATCACCATCAGGATGTATGCCGACCGCAAGGCGTTTCCCTTGGAAGCGATCAAAGTAGACCTGGCCATCTGCAAGGAGGCAGACATGAGCGAAGGAACGACCATCAGCCGTAAAATAGAATTTACAGGCACCTTAACGCCCGAACAAAGAGAGCGCCTAATGCAGATTGCCGACAAATGCCCCATCCATAAGTTGCTGAGCAATCCGATCCGGATCTTAACCACTTAAAAGCACTGTAGAACTGGAAGTTGAATGACATTAACCTTTCTTCAAAACCTCGGCAAATAGCTCGTAAGAGCGCAAACGGGCCTCATGGTCGTAGATATGCGAAGTTACCATCACTTCGTCAATTTGGGTCTGTGCCAAAAACGATCGCATTTGCGCAGTTAAGGTCTCCGGACCTCCGATAAAAGCCACTGCCAGCATCTGGTTTACGGCCTGTTCTTCCATCGGATCCCATATTTCGTCCATATTGGCTACCGGTGGTTGCAACAACCTGCGTTTTCCAGTTACGATACCCATAAAAAGTTGTTTCAACGAGGTAGACAAGTATTCGGCTTCTTCGTCGGTTGGAGCAGCGATTACATTGACACACGACATCACATAAGGCTCTTTGAGCACGGCCGAGGGGCGGAAATTCTGCTTGTAAATCTGTAGTGCTTCCAAGAAATAAGTGGGCGCAAAATGGCTGGCAAAGGCGTAAGGCAAACCATAGGAAGCTGCCAAATGCGCACTTTCCGTGCTCGAGCCCAAAATCCAGATCGGCACTTCCGTGCCTTCGCCGGGTATGGCACGCACTTTACTGTGGCTATTGGCGCTCGAAAGATACCTTTGCAGCTTCAGCACATCCTGCGGAAAGTTGTGCGGAGCCGCAAAACGCTCGCCCCTGATTTCCATCGAAGTTAACTGGTCGGTGCCGGGAGCCCTACCCAAACCTAGATCTATACGATCGGGATAAAGCGTAGCCAGCGTTCCAAACTGCTCGGCTACAATCAATGGCGAATGGTTGGGCAACATAATGCCGCCAGAACCAACCCTTATGGTGTTGGTATGGCCAGCAATGTGTCCAATCAGCACCGAAGTGGCCGAACTGGCCACACTGATCATGTTATGATGTTCGGCCAGCCAATAACGTAAGTAGCCCAATTTTTCGGTATGTTGCGCCAACGTTACGCTATTCTTAAAGGTATCGGCAATGGTTTTGCCCTCTACAACCGCAGCCAAATCCAAAACCGAAAAAGGAAGCTTTGCTAATTCTCTTGTACTCATATGTGTTTATTTAGGGCATCAGGCAACGACACAAGCTAAAGCGTTGTTGCAATCAATTGGCCCAAGGCCTTAATGGCCGTTTCATTTCTTTGATAATAGGTCCACTGGCCTATGCGGGTTGCATTAACCAATCCCACTCTTTGCAATACAGCCAGGTATTCGGAAACGGTAGATTGGGTCAAACCGCTTTTACGCTGGATATGCCCCACGCAAACACCAACACTATTATCGCCACACGATGCTTTGTAGTCGGGAAAATGCGTTTCGGGTTCCTTAAGCCAATTCAACATCTGTAAACGGCCTTTGTTAGCAAGGGCTTTGAATATTTCCACCTGATCCATGACACAAATATATATCGGGTTTTCTCGATATTCCTATTTAATTGGAATAGATGACAGGAATTTGATCAATATTGGCCCTAATCGCAAACCAAAGTTTAAATATCGATACCTTTAGCCTATTTTTGCAGGGATGGAAAAGAACCAATACAGCATATTCGAAAGCGAGCTTAACGTTCGTCCTGATGATATAGACATGTTTAACCATGTGCACAATAGCAAATACCTCGATTACGTATTGGCGGCCCGTTACGAACAGATGGACCGTTTCTATGGTATGAGCTGGGAAAAATTTGCCGAGCAGGGTTATGGCTGGGTAGTGAGCAGGGTAAATATTGCCTTTAAGCGCCCCCTGGTGATGGGCGATAAAATGCTGATCAGAACCGGGATCTTGGAAATCAACGAAAAGGGTTGCAGCGTACAGTTCGAAATTGTGAACCAAAAAAGCGGAAAAGTAGCCTCTGACGGCGTTTTCGACTATGTAATGATCGACCTGTCCACCCAACGATCGTGCAAGGTAAATCAGGAAATGATTGCCGCCTACAGTATTTAAGCTATTTCGCGCAAGTCTGTCCTGTTATATTTCCATACCAAAGCCCAACCGCCCAAAGCTAATAGCAACAGGCTGAAAACAAGGTATTGGCTTGCTAATATCATCCACATGCTCACAAAAAAGAAAAACAGCAAGCATTTGAGGTAGTGGTCCATGTTGGCTTTGAGCCAATAGACCAATGCAAGCAGAAAAATCATGGCACTTGACAGGTAGAATAAAATGGCAAAACACTGCGCCCAGTCTAACCCGACAAGCCAAATGAACAAAATCATTTCGGGCAACAGCAGCAAAATCAGCGCACTTAACCATTGTGCCAACCTGTTTAACACACTAATAGGCAAACCTTTGGCAAAAGCCAGGTAATTGGCTTCGAATTTGACCAATTGGAGCAGCACCACCGCATGGCTCAGTACAACCGCCATGGCCGCAGTAAGGTAAACACGGCTATCTGGCCCCACATCGGCAAACATCCACAATATGCCCTTCAGAAATACAAACGAAACCAATTTGCACAAAATCAGCATCAAGCGCTGCTCATTAAGCAAATAAAACAATGGCCAAGTCCAAAAAGGCCTATGGAACTTAAATACGGGTACCTTTAGCCATGGCTTGGCTACGCTAAACGTATAATTATGTTGCCTCAAAGTAAACCGAGACAAAAGCAACAGCAACAAGGGCAAAAACAGTCCAACAGCTCCAAATGCCAGGTAATGGCCATGCCTTAAAGCCATCCACAACAAGAGCAAGGCATAACAAAAAAGAGGCAGCAAAAGCAGCAGATAAACCTTTGTCCAAACCCAAAGCTGGTTATTTTTAGACAAAACCGTGAGGTTGCGTGCAAAAATAAAATTCTCCAGTTTGAGCTGTTTCCCCACAAAGAATACACATTTAAGCGCATATAAAACCCAAATGCCCAGCAACACCAACA
>JBCNPG010000288.1:0-4865 GCA_039593445.1 Pedobacter sp. | reverse complement strand
GTTTTATTGAATGTATACGATCAGAAGCTAAAACAACTATACCATCAGTTTATTCCAAGGTATTACGGAAGTTTAATAGGCGAAGGTTCACAAATTGCCTTTAGCCTTAAGGGAGATTTATTAAGGATGGTTGCAAATCAAAAGCGTGGGCTCGGTGCAGTAACAACCAGGTATGCAGAAATGGACATGAAATCAGGAAAAATATTAAAGCTTGTAGAACTTCCAAAAGACGAAATCAGAAACCAATATTATGCCGATACAGAAGCCATGTGGTGGCAGAACTCCTCATTCACCCTGCCTTTTGTAGAAAGAAGAGGTTGGTTTAGCGACAAAGTTGACATGCAGTTTCTACAATTGAGCTATTAATTGCTTTTCATTTAAACCTGGTCTTTAATTATCTTTGTTTCATGTCGATTTTTGCGGTAAAAGAACAGATGGATGCACTGGTGGCCGAGCTGAACCAGCATACCTACAATTATTATGTATTGGCCATGCCCACCATTGCCGATTACGAGTTTGACAAAAAGCTGGAAGAACTGGCCAAACTGGAAAAAGAATATCCCGAATATGCCGACCCCAACTCCCCTACCCAAAAAGTAGGTGGCGATATCACCAAGAATTTCGTTACGGTACCACACCGTTGGCCAATGCTTTCGCTGGGCAACACCTACAACGAGCAAGACCTCCGCGATTTCGATGAGCGCGTTAGAAAAGCTATAGGCGATGATTTTCAGTATGTTTGCGAACTCAAGTTTGATGGCCTTTCGATGAGCCTCACTTATGAGAACGGTATTCTAGCCAGGGCCGTAACCCGTGGCGACGGCACGCAAGGCGATGATGTAACCACCAATATCAAAACCATCCATACCATTCCGCACCGATTGCATGGCGACGACATTCCCGAAGTTTTCGAAATCAGGGGCGAAGTTTTCATGCACCGCGCCGCTTTTGAACGCCTCAATAAAGAACGCGAAGAATTAGGCGAAGTGACCTATGCCAACCCGCGCAACTTTGCTGCCGGCACCGTTAAAATGCAGGACTCGAAAGAAGTGCGCAAACGTCCGCTCGATTGTTTCCTCTATGCCTTCTACAGCGACAAACCTTTGTTCAAAACCCATTGGCAAAGTTTGGAGACCGTTAAAAAATGGGGCTTTCATGTATCTGAACATAGCCGTTTGGTATCGAACATTGACCAGGTATTGGAATTTATTGCTCATTGGGAAAACGAGCGTTTCAAACTGAGCTACGATATCGATGGCATTGTGATCAAGGTAAACAGTTATGCCCAGCAACAGGAATTGGGCTTTACTTCCAAATCGCCGCGCTGGGCCATTTCCTATAAATACAAGGCCGCCGAAGTACAAACCGTGCTCGAAAAAGTAACTTATCAGGTAGGCCGTACGGGAGCCGTTACGCCGGTAGCCAATCTCAAACCAGTGGTATTGGCCGGCACTACGGTAAAAAGGGCCACCTTACACAATGCAGACGAAATCAAAAGGCTAGACCTGCACGAACACGATACCGTTTATGTAGAAAAAGGCGGCGAGATTATTCCGAAGATCATCAGGGTAAACCTCGATAAAAGAGTATCTGATGTCGCTATCGAATACACCACTGTCTGCCCTGAATGTGGCACCAAGCTGATCAGGAAAGAAGGCGAAGTAGCTTTTTACTGTCCGAACGACGAAGGCTGTCCGCCACAAATCGTGGGCAAAATCCAACATTTTATTGGTCGCAAAGCGATGAATATTGACGGCTTGGGCGACGAGACCATCGAAACTTTTTACCAAAGAGGCTTGGTATCGCACATCAGCGATCTGTATACCCTGCACGAAAAAGCCGACGAATTGAAAGCTATTGAACGTTTTGGAGAAAAATCCATCGACAATATGCTGAAAGGCATCGAAGCCTCTAAACAAATGCCTTTCGAAAAACTTTTATTTGGCCTGGGCATCCGCTATGTAGGCGAAACCGTAGCCAGAAAATTGGCGCGTGGCGTAAAAAATATCGACAACTTGGCCAAAGCTTCGGTAGAGGAGCTAACGGCCATCGACGAAATTGGGCAGCGTATTGCCGAAAGTATACAAGAATACTTCGGCAACGAAGAACACCTGCAACAAATTGAGCTGTTAAAGGCTGCCGGACTGCAGTTTGAGGTTCAAGAAAATACAATAATCCTGCAAAGTGATAAATTAAACGGAAAAACATTTGTAATTTCGGGAGTTTTTGAAAAACATGGCCGAGAGGAGCTTAAAACCATTATCGAAGAAAACGGAGGAAAGATCTTAAGCGGCATTTCTGCCAAATTAGACTACCTGGTTGCCGGCGATAACATGGGACCATCAAAACTGGAAAAGGCAAAAAAACTAAACGTGCCTCTAATCAGCGATGATGAGCTTTTGGCCATGCTAGCAGAATAAATGATAGCGTGATTGAATTTTTGAAAGAGGGTTTAAACCTTAAGCCGTTCTCTTATTCAAAATTCAATCATTCAATAATTACATAAATAAAAAATGAACAAATTTCACGGAACTGGTGTGGCTTTGGTTACACCTTTTAACACAGACGGAACGGTTGATTATCAGGGCTTAAAAAAACTGATCAATCACTTGGTTGATGGAGGTATCGATTACCTTGTATCATTAGGTACAACAGGCGAAACAGCCACATTGAGCAAGGACGAGAAGAAGAAGGTGTGGGATTTTACCGCTGAAATTAACGACGGCCGCCTGCCATTGGTAGCGGGCATTGGTGGCAACGATACGCTGAACATTGCCGAGACCATCAAATCGTTCGAAAATAACCAATACAGTGCCGTGCTTTCGGTAAGCCCTTATTACAACAAACCAACACAGGAAGGCATTTATCAGCACTACAAATATTTAAGCGAACTGAGCCAGTTGCCAATCATTTTATATAATGTTCCAGGCCGCACAGGAAGCAACATGGGCCCGGAAACCACTTGCAGACTGGCCCACGATTTTAAGAATATCATTGCCACGAAGGAAGCTTCAGGCAGTTTTGACCAGTTTAACCAGATTATGCGTGATAAACCGGCAGACTTCCTTTTGATTTCAGGTGACGACCCGATTGCCTTGCCTATGATCTCGATCGGAGCAGTTGGCGTGATTTCGGTAGTTGGAAATGCTTTGCCGCAACAATTGTCGGCCATGATCAGATTGGCGCTACAAGGCGATTATAAAGCGGCCTTGCCAATCCACCTGAGTTTATTGGAAATTACCCGATTGATGTTTGCAGAAGGCAACCCTGCAGGCGTTAAGGCTGTTTTAAAACAATTAAACATTTGTGGCGACGGTGTACGCCTGCCATTGGTAAAAGCAACCGAAGGCCTCAACACAAACCTTGCCCGGCAAGTAGAAAACCTGCTTAGCTTGGCTTAATTACCAACAGGCATAGCAATAATAAGTACAGAATAACATGTAAAAATCGCTTCCAATGGAGGCGATTTTGTTTTAAGTAGATCATCTGCGACTTAAACGCTATTAGCCTAGATTGCAAACAAGAGCCATCAGAGTTGAAATGCTTTTATTCAAGCAGCTTAAGGTTGTCAATGATTAGCAGATTTTTGGTTCATTAACTAATGGCTCAAGAACAACATACTTAATCACTGCCGTAAGAAGACAGAACAGAAAAGTGTCTCTATAGTCGGAGCGCTTTTAAAATAACTAACGACCAAATAAGATAATCTGTGGCTTAGAAGCTAATTAACTCGGATAGCAAGCCCAGAGCCATCAAAATCGAAATAAGTGCATCCCGACTAACCAGAAAGTATAACGCATAAAAAAAGCGCCTTGGTAATGGGCGCTTCTTTTTTCAATGGCTTAAGACTAAGCTTTGTTTTTAGTTTCTTGGATCTCTAAACGGATGCTTTGGGCTAAGTTTTTAAGATCTTGCATACCTTTACGTACGCGAGTACCAGCTGCACTGTTAGATTTGTTGTAGAATTTGTCAGCATCAGCTTCTAAAGCTGCAACAAGTGCCTTTACTTCATTAAATTTTTTCATTTTTAAATTACTCCTTTTAGTTTTTTTTAAGGTTTTGATTAATACTCTCTTACTAAAGTAAGATGTTTATTCTAATAAAAAAACTTTTGCAACAATAAAAAAAGGCATTCAGAGCGCTTTTTTTCCACATTTTTAGGGGTTATAAACAAGGCTGCATCCTCAAAAAAACGCTATAAAGCTGATTTTCAAGTAATTAAAGAATTTATAAGAAAAATGCCCTCTAATGTACATTGAGGGCATTTTTTGATGTTTTTTATTCGGTTGCTGAGAACTTGTTCTCTTTATAGTAGCCCTTTTTCAGCTTCTCTGCTACCTCGCTGAAGGCATCGAGCGTTCTTTGTACGTCTTCCATGGTATGTACCGCCGTAGGGATTAACCTTAACTCGATCATCCCCTTTGGTATAACCGGATAAACCACAATAGAACAGAAAATTCCGTAATTCTCGCGCAAATCCATGGTCAAGGCTGTGGCCTCCAACAATTCTCCTTTTAAGAAAACCGGTGTAACTACCGTATTGGTTATGCCGATATCAAAACCACGCTCGCGCAGTCCCTGTTGTAGGGTTGTGGCCACTTTCCATAGCTTTTCTCTCAATTCTGGATTGTTCTTTAACAGCTCCAAACGCTTTAGCAAACCAATAACCATTGGCATAGGCAAAGCTTTGGCAAAAGTCTGCGAACGCATGTTATACCTGAAATAATTGGTCAGTTCTTCGGTAGAGGCTACAAATGCGCCAATGCCAGCCATCGATTTGGCAAAAGTGGCAAAATATACGTCAACGCCTTCAATACAGTTTTGGGCCTCGTGCGTACCTGCTCCATTAGGAACCAGGATACCAA
>JBCNPG010000287.1:0-4866 GCA_039593445.1 Pedobacter sp. | reverse complement strand
GCTTTACGTATTCCTGCGCAACTTCGTGTAGGTCATGCTCGCCTCCTCCACCCAAGCGTATTACATACTTATCGCCCTTAACGTCAACAATCTGTCCGTACCAAGGTACTTTGCCGTTATTCACCTGCACATGCTTCCCTTTTTCAAGACCTTTAACCCTTTGTATAACCGCATGGCTAGAACTTGGCCTATTATCAACCAGATAGGCTCCACGAGTACTGTGTTGTGGTGAAACGGCGTTGGATTGCGTGGCCAATTTGGCTTTTTCTGCTTCGAAACCTTCCATTGGGATGAGCGTTATGATATCATCATTAAATATAATGGTTATCTTTGCATAAATGCAAACCATTCTATCGCCGTTCTAGCTTGCTAGGAAGGAGGAAAGTCCGGGCAACATAGAGCATCTCGCTTCCTAACGGGAAGGAACTTGGGATTGAAGGCCTGAGTGACGGAAAGTGCCACAGAGAAGATACCGCCCCGATCTGATCGAGGTAAGGGTGAAAACGTGAGGTAAGAGCTCACGAGCTCGCTAAGCGATTAGCGTTTTGGTAAACCCCGGGAGTTGAAAGACCAAATAGGCTAACGCATGTAGGGCTGCTCGCCCGATGTTAGTGGGTAGGTCGTTAGAGATAAATGGCAACATTTATACTAGATTAATGATAGAAACCCGATTTATCGGGGACAGAACCCGGCTTATCGGTTTGCATTTTTTATTTGACGATTAAATAAAAACAATATATTAGCGAAAAGTTAAAAAGAAGAACACACCTATGGCAAAATTGCTGATAATTGATGATGAACGAGCGATAAGGAGTACCTTGCGCGAAATTTTGGAATATGAAAGCTACGACGTTGATGATATAGACAACGGCATAGACGGACTGGAACTCATCAAAAAGAACAACTACGACCTTGTTCTGTGCGACATCAAGATGAATAAAATGGATGGTATGGAAGTGCTCGAAAATGCACTTGCCCTAAAACCAGACCTGCCTTTTATCATGATATCTGGCCATGGAACCGTAGAAACAGCCATTGAAGCCAGTAAAAAAGGCGCGTTCGACTTTGTTTCCAAACCACCTGATCTTAACAGGCTTTTAATTACCGTTCGCAATGCCTTAGACCGTGGTACTTTGGTTACCGAAACCAAGGTTTTAAAACGCAAAGTAAGCAAAACCCGTCATATCCTCGGCGATTCTGAAAGCATCAGCCGTATCAAGGAAACCATAGACCGCGTAGCCCCTACCGAAGCCCGTGTTTTGATTACCGGAGCCAATGGAAGCGGAAAAGAACTGGTAGCCAGATGGATCCATGAGAAATCGAACCGTGCAGAAAGCCCTTTGATTGAGGTAAACTGTGCGGCTATCCCCTCAGAACTCATCGAAAGCGAATTGTTTGGACACGAAAAAGGCTCGTTTACTTCTGCCGTTAAACAACGTATCGGCAAATTTGAACTGGCCAATGGCGGCACCTTGTTTTTGGACGAGATTGGCGACATGAGCCTTTCGGCACAGGCAAAAGTATTGCGCGCCCTACAGGAACACAAAATTACCCGCGTGGGTGGAGAAAAGGAATTGGATGTAAACGTTCGCGTAATCGCAGCTACGAACAAAGATCTTTTAAAGGAAATCGAGGATGGCAATTTTAGGATGGACCTTTACCACCGCCTCAACGTGATCAATATCCACGTACCACACCTCACCGAGCGTACAGACGATATTCCGGTCATTGCACAGCACTTTTTGGAAGAAATCTGCAACGATTACGGCATGCCGGTAAAGAAAATAAACGATGCCGCCATGAATGCGCTAAAAGGCCTGCCATGGACGGGTAACGTACGCGAGTTGCATAACATGATCGAACGATTGATCATTCTAAGCGACAAGGTCATCACCGAAAACGATGTCATAGCCTTCGCCAATCCAACCGGTGGCACTAATATCGGCGCTGCCAATGGAAATGGGCATGCTGTGGCTACGCATGGAGGCTCGGCAATAGATTATGATAAGTTTTCTAATTTCCAGGATTATAAAGACCACGCCGAGAAAGAATTTATCAAGTTCAAGCTGGAGAAAAACAACTGGAACGTTTCTAAAACTGCCGACGATATCGAAATCCAGCGGAGCCACTTGTATAGCAAAATCGAAAAATTTGGCTTAAAGCGTAGCGAATAAGCAATTTAGAATAGAATCAAAAAGCCAGTAGTCTTAAGTATACTACTGGCTTTTTTTGTTGCAAGCCATGCCTAGCTCAAGTAATCGGCCTGCCGGCTCAACATGGCCCTGTATTTATTAAATATGGCTGTTTTAGAAACAAAACCTATATATTGACCGAGGCTATCTACCACTGGCAAAATCCACACGTTTTCGTTTTCCATAAGCTGGAGTACCTGCTTCAGATCGGCATCCATTGGCAACAGCTGAGGCGCAGGGCGTACCAGTTCGTCGATGGTCAAGCTTTCGTCTATCGATTGGCCAACAGCCACCTTCAGAATATCTTCTACATACAGTAGGCCAAAGAGCTTTCCCTGCGCATCAACTACCGGAAACAGGTTGCGTTTCGACTGCAGCACCTCTCCCATTTTTTCTTTGATCAGATCGCCCTGCTTTAAAACAAGGTAGTCCTTTTCTACCAGGTAACGGAGCTTCATCATGTTCAATACGGTGGTATCTTTGTCTTCGTGGTGCGAAAGCTGGCCTTTATCGGCCAAAGGCTTGGTATAGATCGAGTATTTGTTGGCACTGCGGTTAATGAGGTAGGCAATGGCCGTGGTAATCATTAAAGGCACCATCAGTACATAGCCTCCGGTAATTTCGGCGATCAAAAAGATACCGGTTAAAGGCGCATGCATAATCGACCCCAGCGAAGCTGCCATGCCAGCCACAATGAAATTGGCGGTATTTACATGAGCAATTCCCAGCGTATTGACGCTAAAGGCCACAATAAAGCCAATCAATCCGCCAATAATTAAACTCGGCGCAAAAATACCGCCATTGCCACCGGCTCCCAAAGTGACCAGTGTAGCCACCGACTTAGCAAAAACCGTAATGATTGTAAAAAGCAGAATAACAGCCGGAAAAACGCTATAATCGGCAAATATACTGTTATGGATCACCGCAGTAGTATCGCCTTTCAACAGGTTCTTGATCGTAATATAACCCTCGCCATACAGGGTTGGAAAAAGGAAAACTAAAGCGCCCAACATCAATCCTCCGATGATCACTTTTTTGTAGGGATGTTTAATTTTGTAAAAAAAGCTCTTGATGGCATAGTTGGCTTTGCCAAAGTAAATAGAGAACAAGCCGATCAGGCCAGCTAAAACCACATAAAAGCCCAGTGCGTTTACCTGCCATCCTTCGGTTACCAGGTAAAACAGTTGCTCGTTGTAAAAGAACCTGGCTACTACAGCTGCTGTCGCCGCCGATAAAAGCAGGGGAATAAAAGCAGGAATGGTAAATTCGGGCAAAAGGATTTCTATGGCGAATACGATACCTGCAATCGGACTATTAAAAGCTCCCGCTATGGCCCCTGCTGCGCCACAAGCCAACAAAAGTGTAATTTCTCGATAAGAAAGGCCAAGAAATCGACCAACTGCCGAGCCAATGGTAGAGCCACTGGTTACAATGGGTGCCTCCAATCCTGTTGAACCACCAAAACCAACGGTAAAAGCAGCGGTAATGATCTGTGAATAGGAATTATGGAGCTCCAACTTGCTCGAATTTCTGGAAATGGTATACAGCAAAGGGGTTAGACCGGTTTCAAATTTACCTTTTCTGATAAATCGCCTTACATAAGCAACCGAAAGAAAAATACCGATCAAAGGAAAAAGTAGGTATAAATAGTACTTGTATTGCCAATGCAGGTCTGTTTGCAGGAATTTTTCGATGTGGTGGGTAATGGCTTTGAGCAGCGCGGCCGCCAAGCCAGCCAAAACGCCAACAATCAGGGCCGCAACAACCAAAAAATTGCGGTTGGAGATTTTGCTTTTTCTATAATCGTTAAGCCGATTAACATTTGCTACAAATCCTGCATACATCTGACAAAGTTGATTTTAGGTGATCAAATAAATATAGAGCGCATGATGGAGCTAAACCTATAGCTTATTTTACACGTACCTTTTACGCGTCGAATTTATCCAGCAACTTCAGCAGTGTGGCAAAATCTTTTGGATAGGCCGCCTCTACCGTAATTTCCTGTCCATCTAATCCTTTAAAGGTAATTTGTTTGGCATGCAAGGCAAAACGCTTCATAATGGGCTGTTCTTCTTCATCTTTGGCCAAGCGGTAGCCTTTTTTAATGTTCGATAGGAAAACAGGCTTGCCACGATACATGGCATCGCCACAAATGGCTGCCCGTTGCGTGGCCAGGTGGATACGTATCTGGTGCATGCGACCTGTAATTGGTTTGCATTCTACCAAAGTGTAATGCTTATAGTATTTTAACGAATTGAAATAGGTTTCTGCACGCTTGCCTTCCTGCCTATCAATGGTTACGTTTTTGTTCCCATCATTCAAAATAGGCAAGTCGACAAAAAGATTGTCGAACTGAAATTGGCCATCAACTACGGCATGGTAAACCTTGTTCACCTTTCTGCGCTCGAACTGCATGGAAAGCGACCGGTAGGCTTCCGGATGTTTGGCGATAACTATGGCTCCAGAGGTCTCCTTATCCAAGCGATGGCAAACCTGTGCATCGTCTACGTATTGCTTGGCCATACGCAGGATATTGGTTTCGCCAGGCGCGCTGCGTTCGTCAAGCGAAGCAATAAACGGAGGTTTGTTTACAACGATGTAGTCGTCGTTCTCAAATAGGATCACTACGGCGTGTTTTTCGTGGTCTACCCGATCATGCTGTTGTCGCTGGTGC
>JBCNPG010000286.1:0-4868 GCA_039593445.1 Pedobacter sp. | reverse complement strand
AAACCAATATCCAACGAAGAGGTTTGTTCCCATTTCAAGTCTGGATTGGACAAGGCATCTGGACTTACCCCATTGGTTAAGCCGGCAGAAGTACCCAAAGTGTAGTTACGGCCACCGCTTACGGTTGATAAATACCTGAAATCGCCGATATTATCGTTACCGGTTACACCGTAAGAACCTCTTAATTTCAAGAAGCTTACATAAGGGTTTTGTGGAAAGAAGCTTTCCCTACTGGCTACCCAGCCCACAGAACCTCCAGGGAAATAGCCATACTTGTTGTTCGGGCCGAAGCGTGACGAACCGTCTCTACGGATGATACCTGTAAATAAATATTTTTGATCAAAATCGTAGGTAACACGAGCGAACATCGAGTTGAGGGTGTTCAAATATTCGCCTCCATAAAATACGTCGTTGGCCCTAGGTACCGGAAACTGTAAGGAAGCATCCTTAATATTGTTAACCGGAATGCCCTCTTTGCTGCCCCCTTGGGTTTGGCCTTTGTTTTTTTGCGCCGAGTAGCCCAACAATACGGTGAAATTATGCTTGTCGATGGCTTTGGTATAGCTCAATGTGTTTTCTAGCGACCAGAACAAACCTCTGTTCGAGTTTCTGGTGTAAGAAGTAATGGTTCTCTGATTGATAGAGTTGAGGTAATAAATAGGCGAGAAGGATTCGTCGCCCCAAAAGGCCAAATCTACGCCACCCTGTGATCGGGCTTTTAAGCCTTTGATGATTTCGATTTCGGCAAAGGCATTGGCTACTACTTTGTCAGACCAGCCGTTGCCTTGGGCTACGGCCAATGCGGCAATCGGGTTCAAAATTTCAGATTGCGCATAGTCAGAAATACCATAAGGAAAGCCTTGCGCATTCCTAACTACTGGATTGTTTACATAAACAGGCAGGTTATACCTGGCAGGATTGGTTTCAACGATTGGGGTCAGGGGATCCATATTGATAGCCCTGTTCAATGGCGAACCATATTCGGTATTGGTGCCTACCCCTACAGAATTGGTGCGGGTATAGCCAATGGTTTGCCCGAATTTGAGCACCTTGGTCAGTTGGTGTTCAGAATTGAAACGGGCAGTAAACCTTTTGTATTTCGAGTTGCTGGTTGCTACGATACCGTCTTGGTCTAGATAGCCAAATGAGCTATAATAAGTCGATTTATCGTTGCCGCCACTAATGCTCAATTCATGGTTCTGGATTTTAGCACTGTTGTTGAATACGGCTGCCTGCCAATTGGTGCCTTCGCCATATTGCGCCGGATTTGGGAAACGCGGCGGATTGCTTGGGTTGGCCGCAAATTGGGCCTCGTTGTACAAAGTAGCATATTGGGTAGCATTGAGTAAAGAAAGTTTTCTTGAAGGTGCTTGGGTACCCAAATAAGTGTTATAGTTGACGGCCATGCGACCATTTTTTGCGCCTTTTTTAGTTGTTACGATAACAACGCCATTGGCAGCTCTTGCGCCATAGATGGCGGCAGAGGCCGCATCTTTCAATACTTCAATCGATTCGATGTCGGCTTGGTTCAGGTAGTCGATACCGCCACCAATCTGAACCCCATCAACAATATACAAAGCGTCACTGTTGTTGATGGAAGTGGTACCCCTTACGCGGAGTGTGGCTCCATCGCCCGGTTGGCCCGAACTGGTGGTAATGGTTAAACCGGCTGTACGGCCCTGTAGCGATTGCTCTAAACGTTGCACAGGCATGTTTTCGAGGTCGGAACCCTTAACTTGCGATATGGCGCCTGTTACAATGCTTTTCTTTTGGGTACCATAACCTACCACCACTACCTGCTCCAAGTCGTTTTGCGATTCGGATAAGGCGATGCTGATGGGCTGGTTGCTGTTAACCGTTACAGTTTGTGTAGCCATGCCGATCTGGGAGAATTCGAGAACGGTACCAGCCTTTGGCACTTTGATTCTGAAATTTCCGTTTTGGTCGGTGGCAACACCGGTGTTCGTTCCTTGGATTTTTACGGAAACACCAGGAATAGGCAATCCATCACTTTTGGAAGTTACCTTTCCAGATACATCAATTTCCTGTGCGTGCACGCTCAAGGCAAAGAGCATGGAAAACAGCAGAAGAATGAACGTAGATTTTCCTTTCATAACAAATAAATTAAGTTTACAATTTGGTTAGTTGATAGTTGCCGGTTTAGGGATAATTAAAGCCTGTTATGGAGGCAACCATTGTAACAAATATATAGGGCACGGTGGCCATGACAGAAAAAAGTGCCCACTACAATACCCATACAAAAGCAACTTTTTTCTTTAAAAACAGCAAGATTAGGCAATATAGCACCACAACAAAGAGATTTTTCTTATCTTGAAGACTGTTGTTAACCAAATGAATTCACTGCAGCTGTTTTTGAAATAAATGAGAAAGCACTTTTTTGTCTTTTTACTGATTTTTTCTCTTGCCTTTGGTTTAAAGGCCCAAGATAGGATAGGCTTGCCACAGGTAGTAAGCTATAGCAACCTTACCTATAAAGGCGGTACCCAAAACTGGGATATTGCACAGGATAAACTGGGTATCTTGTACTTTGCCAATAACGAAGGCCTGATTACTTTTAACGGATCTTATTGGAAACATTATCCTTTGCCCAATCAAACCATTGTGCGTTCAGTTAAAATTGGCGTTGATGGCAAGATTTATGTAGGAGGGCAGGACGAAATTGGTTATTTCTCGCCCAATGCCAATGGCGCTTTGGTTTATCACTCGCTCAAGAAGCTGATTCCCATTGGAGAAAAACAGTTTGCCGATGTATGGAACATCGTAATTAATGGGCGAGAGGTATATTTCCGAACGGTCAACAAAATTTTCCGGCTAAAGGACAATAAAATAGACGTCTATACCAGCTATACTACTTGGGTATACATGGGCTTGGCCAATAACGAGGTGATGGCTCACGATGTGAAAATAGGCCTGAAGGTATTCAGGAATGGCCAATGGGATATCAAATGTAGGGATAAGCGCATTTTGAACACCAGCATTACTTCCATACTTCCATACCGCGGAGATACCTTATTGCTCACTACGCTAAAAGATGGCTTGTTTTTGTTAAAGGATTCGGTGTTGATACCAAAAAAAACGCCACTGGACAAGACTTTTTACAACGACAGGATCAATGGGGGCATCCAAATCAACAAAGACCTCTATGCCTTGGGCAGTACCTCATCGGCCTTGATGATCATCAATAAGAAAGGTGAGCTTAACCAGCAGTTTTCTTATGCAGAAGGGTTGAACAACAATAACATCAGAAGTATTTTGTTAGACCAACACCAAAATCTCTGGCTCGGATTGGACGATGGCCTTGCATTTATCGCCTTTAACAGTGCCATTAAGCACATCTATCCCGATAAGAACAAGCAGGTATCCAGTTATGCCAGCCGAATTTTTGACAACAAGCTGTACATAGGAACTTCCAATGGGCTGTTTGCAGCGCCCATAGAGGCCAAACAACAGGATCTGAGCGAATCGCATGCCCAGTTTAAGGAGGTAAGCAATACCAAGGGGCAAACTTGGGGTTTAAGCGAAGTTTACAATCATTTGTTGCTGGCCAATGAAGATGGTGCCTCGGTTATTGAAGGCTATCAGGCCAAATCGCTTTACCGCGAGCTCGGTACTTGGCTGTATGCACCTTTGGGCCATAGTGGCGATCGCTTGTTGGCGGTGGCTGGCACCTATACGGGTTTGCAGCTGCTGGGTTATCAGAACAGCGAATTTAGCCTGCTCTCAACCTTGTCGGCCATTAACGAACCTTTGCGGTTCATTTCCATAGACTATAAACTGAATTGCGTATGGGCATCACACCCTTATCGAGGCATATTCAAGCTCGATCTTTCGGCAGATAGGCGGAAAATAGTTAAAACCACATTGTTTACCCAAAACGATGGCCTTCCACGTACCTTATACAACTATATTTTCTGGTTTAGGGGACGCCCCATCGCCACCACCATCAATGGGGTATATGAGTTTGATGCCAAAAAGAACAGGTTTTATCCCAGCCCTTTTTTCAAGCCTATTTTTAACCACATTTCTATTCAATACCTGAAAGAAGATTCGGACGGAAATTTGTGGTATGTGAGCTTAAAAAAGGTGGGGGTGGTCGATTTTAAAAAGAAATCAGGCAACCGTAATTTCAGTATTGTAGAATTTCCGGAATTGACCACCAAAATAGTGGCTGGTTTTGAAAATATTTATCCCTATAATGACCGTAACATCTTTATGGGAGGCAATAAAGGCCTGATCCATTTAGACTACAGGAAATATGCCGCTAACATTTACCGGCCCAGTGTGCTTTTGGGCCAGATCAGCTTTCCGGGCAAAGCCGATAGCATTTTGTTTGGCGGTTACTTTACAAATGCTTCACAGGCGCAGGCAAAGGATAGGAAGCGCTTGGCCCATGATTACAATTCCTTGCATTTTGAATATGCTTCCACCTTGTTCGAGCAAAAGGAAAACATAGAATTTAGCTATCAGTTAAAGGGCTACGACGAAGACTGGTCGGCCTGGAACAGCAAAAGCGAAAAAGACTACACCAACTTAGGGCCAGGCAATTATATTTTTAGCGTTAAAGCGCGCAATAACCTGGGCAACGAATCGCAGGTGGTAAGCTATAGCTTTACCATTGCGCCTGCCTGGTATCGAAGCAACGTAGCCTATGTGTTTTATTTTATCCTTTTTATCTTCCTTTTGTATTTGCTTATCAAGTACCAGGAAAAAGAGCACCAAAAGCAACAAGATAAGCTCAGGCAGAAACACCAATTGGAAATAGAACGGAACGAACAGCAGATCACCAAGCTTCAGAAAAAACAGTTGGAGGCCGAAGTGGAATTTAAGAATAAGGAATTGGTTTAGGG
>JBCNPG010000285.1:0-4895 GCA_039593445.1 Pedobacter sp. | reverse complement strand
GCCTTTCGGTACCTCAGGTGCAACAGATGATTTTATCGTCAAATCTAGATTTCCCTACCGGAAGTGTAAAAACGCAGAACCAAGACGTATTGATTCGTTTGTCGGGTAAATACCAAAGCATTGACGAAATGCGCAACTTGGTGCTAACCACAGCCAAAAACGGCACCCAAATTCGCTTAGGCGATGTTGCCGATGTGCAGGATGCCCAAAAGGAAACCGAAAAACTGGCCCGTATCAACCGTAAAGGTGCTATCGCGATCCAGATCATCAAGCAAAGCGATGCCAACGCGGTAGAGGTAAGTAAAGGCGTGCATGCCATTATCGAAAAACTGAAGACCGAATACAAAGCCAACAATCTCGACATCAAAATCGTAAACGACAGTTCGATCTTTACGCTCGAATCAGCAGATGCGGTAATCCACGATTTGATGCTGGCCGTAGTGCTGGTGGCTTTCGTGATGCTTTTCTTCTTGCACAGCATCAGGAACGCGGTTATCGTAATGGTGTCTATTCCGGCTTCCCTAATCGCAACGTTTATCGGCATCAGCCTCTTTGGCTTTACCCTAAACCTGATGTCGCTCCTGGGGCTATCCCTCGTAGTGGGTATCTTGGTGGATGATGCCATCGTGGTATTGGAGAACATCCAACGTCACATGGAAATGGGCAAGAACAAAGTAAGGGCGGCCTCTGATGCAACACGCGAAATCGGCTTTACGGTAGTTTCCATTACCTTCGTAATCGTGGTTGTGTTCTTTCCTATCGCCGTAAGTACAGGCTTGGTATCGAACATCTTGCGCCAGTTCTGTATCGTGGTGATTATCGCGACTTTGCTTTCGTTGGTAGCTTCGTTTACCATTGTGCCTTTGCTTTTCTCTAGGTTCGGTAAATTAGAGCGTATTGAAGGCAAAAACCTATTCGGCCGTTTCATTTTATGGTTCGAAAAACAATTGAAAAAATTCACGCATTGGGTTACTGGTATCCTAACCTGGTCGCTAAATCATAAACGACGCACCATTTTTGCAGTAGTTATTCTGTTTGTTAGCGCCATGTATTTAGCCGCAGCCGGATTTATCGGCAGCGAGTTCTTCCCTAAATCAGATAAGGGCGAGTTCTTGGTACAGATCGAGTTGCCGAAAGATGCTTCGTTAGAGCAGACCAACTTTTATACCCAAAGGGCTGAAGCTTTCTTGCAGAAACAGCCTGAAATTATACAGCTTATTACTACCGTTGGTCAGTCAAGTGGCGATTTCGGTGGCACGCAAGCAACGGCCTACAAATCGGAGATCAACGTGAAATTGGTAGAGCGCGACCAGCGAAAAGGTGTATCATCTGATATTTTTGCCACCAAAATGAGCCGCGCCTTGGCCAAAGAACTGGTAGGTGCCAAAGTAAAAACCGTTCCGATCAGCATCTTGGGCATTGCCGAAAATGCGCCGATCCAATTGGTGGTAATGGGATCTGACCTTGACAGCGCCTTGAAATATGCCGAAGGTGCTCAAAAGGTATTGGCGGGCATTCCGGGTGCAACCGAGATTAAATTGTCGGTAGAAAAAGGAACCCCAGAAATCAACGTGAAGGTAGACCGCGATAAAATGTCGGCCTTGGGCCTAACCTTGCAAACCGTGGGTGGCACCATGCAGACCGCATTCAGTGGCAATACCGATGGCAAGTTCAGAAAAGGCGAATACGAGTACGATATCAATATCCAATACCAGGATTTTAACCGCAAGAGCGTAGACGACGTGCGCAACCTCATCTTTGTAAACGGCGCCGGACAGCAGATTAAACTTTCGCAGTTCGCTACCATTACCGAAGGTTCAGGGCCAAGTCAGCTGGAGCGTTTAAACAAATCGACTTCGGTATCGGTTAAAGCCCAATCTATTGGTAGGCCTACCGGAACAGTAGTAGCCGATTTCCAAAAGAAACTCGAAGAATTGCAGAAAAACGGCAAGCTGAAAGCACCGGTTGGCGTAAGCTATACCTGGGCTGGCGATCAGGAGAACCAAGCCGAGGGCTTTGGCACCTTGGGTATTGCCTTGCTGGCTTCCGTAATTTTGGTATACCTCATCATGGTGGCGCTTTACGATAGCTTCATCTATCCGCTGGTGGTGATGTTCTCGTTGCCATTGGCCTTTATTGGCGCCTTCTTGGCCTTGGCCTTAACCAACAACTCGATCGGTATCTTTACCATTTTAGGTTTGATCATGCTGATGGGTTTGGTGGCAAAGAACGCGATCATCCTGGTCGATTTTACCAACCACATGAAAGCCGAGGGCAAATCGACCATCGAAGCCCTGGTACTAGCCAACCATGCACGTTTAAGGCCGATTTTGATGACCACCATCGCCATGATTTTCGGTATGCTTCCTATTGCCTTGGCTAGTGGCGCCGGTGCAGAATGGAAAAACGGCTTGGCCTGGGTTATTGTGGGCGGCTTGACCAGTTCGCTGTTCCTTACCTTGATTGTCGTGCCGGTGGTTTACCTGATTTTCGACATGATGCTAGACAAACTAGGCTTCAACAAGAAAGGCAAGTCTATTGATGAACTGATGGTTGAACCTTATGACCACAAAGACGTACACGAGTACGACCTGGATCATTAATACCACTTCCCAATTATATACTTTTAGTTTTGAAAGGAGCCGATTTTCGGCTCCTTTTTTTATGCGATCCAGTTAGTGCTCTTCACCAATGGGTTGTTGCATTCCAAAAACATCCTTCCTCCCATACCCTATTCCTTACCTCCGTTCACCTACCCAAAACCGCCGTTTGCCGACAATGCCATATTTAATTATTGATTAATAACTTCTTTTGTTGCGTATAAGGACGGAGGACCTGGGAAACATATTTGGAGGTAAAATGTTTTTTCAAGGAAACTTTTAGTTTAAAAAAAGTTTCCATAGTTTTGATTATGTAATTTTCGAGAAAGGGTACAGATTGGAAATCAAGGAATACATAATTAAGGAAGCCGATAAGCTTTTTTGCCAGTTTGGCTTTAAAAGCGTAACCATGGACGATATTGCCAAGCATTTAGGCATGTCAAAAAAAACCATTTACCAACATTTTAGCGACAAGGACGAACTGGTGAATATCCTGATCAGTGAAAAAATAGGCACTCAGGATTGTGTGGTTAAAGATGGAGCCAAAAATTCGGAGAATGCAGTTCATGAGATATTTTTCGCCATGAGCAACATCAACGAATTGTTGTCGAACATGAACCCCAAGCTCTTTTACGACCTGCAAAAATACCACCCCAAGGCGTGGCTGATATTTAGGCAGTTCAAGGAAAAAACACTGACAATGGCCATTGCCAATAATTTGGAGCGAGGCATTAGAGAAGGCTTATACCGAAGCGAAATCAACGTAGATGTTCTTACGCAGATGCGCCTCGCACAAATAGACTTGCTTTTTAACCAACACGATAACTACACCATGAACAAATACAGTCTTGCCCAAGTGATGATTGCCATAACCGAACACTATCTGTTTGGGGTCTGCAACCCCAATGGACTTGAACTCATCCGTCAATACCAACAAAAAAAACCTACACAAGCATAAATGATATGAAACCACAACTTTACATTTTACTTTTTTGTCTGAGTTGGATCATCCCAGCCCAAGCCCAGCAAAAAGATACCACGGCAAGTTTCAGTTTACAAGAGGCCATTTCCTTTGCATTAACCCACCAGGTTGATGTAAAAAATGCTAAAATAGACGAGCAAATTGCGTCGAATACCGTTAAAAAGACCTTTGGCATTGGCTTGCCCCAAGTCAGCGCAAGTGCCGATTTTAACGACTTTCTCAAAGTGGCTACCAGTTTGGTACCCGCCATCTTCTTTGACAAGGATGCTGCCCCAGGAACCTTCATTCCGGTACAGTTTGGCGTAAAGTACAATTCAACGGCAGGCATTAACGCCAGTCAGTTGCTTTTTGACGGCACCTACCTGGTAGGATTAAGGGCATCCAAAACCTATAAGGAGCTCAGCACCAAAAACAGCGCAAGAACCCGGATCGAGACTGCGGTTGCAGTTACCAAGGCCTACTATTCTGTTTTGGTTAGCGGCGAGCAACTGACCCTGTTGGATGCCAACATCGCCAGCTTAAAGAAATCGCTCAACGACACCGAAGCCATGTTTAAGAATGGCTTTGCCGAAAAAATCGATGCAGACAGGCTGAGCGTGCTTTACAACAATGCCCAAACCGAAAGGGAAAACGTGGTGAGAATGCTGGCATTAAATCTCAACCTGCTGAAATTTCAGATGGGGCTGACCGTAAACAGCAACCTGACGCTGAAGGATAAAATAGGCGAAATCAATATAGATCAAGCGCCTGTTTTAGCCGATACCAGTGCCTACCACAAACGCATCGAATATTCGATCCTACAAACGCAGCTCAAGCTGAACGAGCTCGATGTAAAGAGATATAAAAGTGCATTTTTGCCTAGCCTATCGGCATTCGGCAGCTATTCTTTGAGTTTCCAAAACGACAGGTTTGCTGATTTGTACGACAAAAATTTCCCTACTTCGGTTATCGGCCTTAAGCTTTCTATCCCGATCATTTCTGGCGGACAGAAACTTTATGATGTTAGAAACGCCAAGTTGGAAGTGCTAAAGACCCAGAACAACATCAATAACCTGACTAACTCGATCAACCTAGAAGTTTCGCAAGCCCAAACCAACTTTCTCAATGGCCAAAAATCGCTGCAGAACCAGAAAAGGAACATGGCGCTGGCCCAAGAGGTACTGCGCGTTACCAAAATCAAGTATGAACAGGGCGTAGGCACCAACCTGGAAGTAACCACTGCCGAAACTTCGCTTAAAGAAGCCCAAAATAATTATATCAATGCTTTATACGATATGCTCATCAACAAAGTAAATCTGGATAAGGCCTTAGGA
>JBCNPG010000284.1:0-4909 GCA_039593445.1 Pedobacter sp. | reverse complement strand
TATACAAAACTGTATTGAGCGGCGATTTGAAACAATACTATGAGATCGATCCAAAAGATAGCTGGATCGTAGCTGCTGCAGAAAAAAATATTCCTATCGTTTGCCCGGGTTGGGAAGACAGTACTACCGGAAACATTTTTGCGAGCTATGTCATCAAAAATGAACTAAAGGCTAGCACGGTGAAAAGCGGTATTGAATACATGGTTTACCTTGCTGACTGGTACAAACACAACTCCGCTGGTAAAGGCGTAGGTTTCTTCCAGATCGGTGGCGGTATTGCAGGCGATTTTCCAATCTGCGTAGTGCCAATGATGTACCAGGATCTTGAATGGCACGATGTTCCTTTCTGGAGCTATTTCTGCCAAATTTCTGATTCGACCACCTCTTATGGTTCTTATTCAGGCGCCGTGCCGAACGAGAAGATTACCTGGGGCAAATTAGATATCAATACGCCTAAATTCATTGTTGAATCGGATGCGACGATTGTGGCGCCGCTGATTTTTGCGTGGTTGTTAAAGATGTAATAACCCTTAGTCTTAACCCATGGTCTGTGACGCCACAGACCCATTGGGATGGATTTTTGCATGGTTGTTAAAGATGTAATAACCCTTAGTCTTAATCCATGGTCTGTGACGCCAAAGACCATGGGGATGGAAGGTTTAACAACTCTTCGATAAGATTCAAAATTTTTTCAAAAAAGATAAGCTTTACAGAATCAACAGTTTTTCAAAAATTGCTGATTTTTTCATGATTAGGGCAGAAAATACGTTAATTTAGAATGATTATAAATTGTATTTCACTGTCATTAATATGTCATTGGTATCTTAATAAGTTTTACTTTTGTCGAAATCTTTTTGATTGGTTAAGTGGCCAAAATCCAAAGGGATTTAAAATTTATTTCAATAAATAGCATAAAATACTCATTATGAGGAATATCTCATTTGTTTTTAGGAAAGTTTGGAAGTCGGCACTTGTTGTGGCTGCCCTTTCTTTTTTAAATGTTGCGGCAACGCAAGCGCAAGATGTGGTGGAGGGTAAGACATTATTTAATGCAAAATGTAAATCTTGTCACGCTTTAGACCATGATCTTACAGGACCTGCTTTAACTCCTAAAGTTAACGAGCTAGACGAGTCGTTCTTGATTCCTTGGATCAAAAACAACGTAGCTTTAATTGCTTCGGGCAACAAACAGGCGATCGAAGCTTCTAAGTTCTCTGCTTCGGAAATGAAAACCTTTCCTGAGCTGAGTGACGATCAAATCAAAAGCATCATTGCCTATGCCAAAGTGGGCGAGCCTAAGAAAGAAGCTGCGGCTGGTGCTGTAGTTAAAGACGAAGGCGTTTCTGGCCTTTCGATTGCCGGTATCATCGGTATCATCATCTTGGCTATCGTTGTTTTGGTGGTATTGGGTCGCTCAGTAAAGGTACTGGAGCGCTTGATCCTCGAAAAACAAGGTATCGATACTACTGAGGAAGAAACCGTTCCTTTGTCGGTTGGCGTTCGCAGGTTATTCAAAAACAAGAAATTCGTGTTCTTCTTTATCCTTTGCTTGGTGATTACCTTGGGTTCATTCGGTTGGATGGGCATGTGGGATACAGGTGTACATACTGGTTACCAACCTGTACAACCGATCAAGTTCTCTCACGAATTGCACGCTGGTATCAACCAAATCGATTGCCAATACTGCCACACTGGTGCATTCAAATCTAAAAACTCTACCATTCCTTCGCTAAACGTTTGTATGAACTGCCATAAAAACGTACAAGCCAGAACCGAGGATGGCCAGATTTCTCCAGAGATCCAAAAAATCTACAATGCTTTGGGCTATGATGCCGATAAGCAAACCTATGATAAAACCAAAGAGAAGCCAATTGAGTGGGTTCGTGTACACAACTTGCCTGATTTCGCTTACTTCAACCACTCGCAACACGTGGTGGTTGGCGAGGCGGCTATCCGTAAGGAAAAAGGCTTGAAACCATCAGATCCTGTATGTTTCGCTTGTCACGGTCCGGTTAATACCATGGAAGAAATCTATCAGTATTCGCCACTCACCATGAAATGGTGTATCAACTGCCACAGGGATGCCGACATCTCAGGCAAGAAAAACGACGCCTTCTATGCCAACATCATTGCTGCGCACGAGAAAATCAAAAAAGGCGAGAAAATTACCCCGGCTATGCTAGGTGGTTTAGAGTGTGGTAAGTGCCACTATTAATAAATAGAGTTTAGTAAGAACGTTCGATAAACAGTAATATAGCTTAAATGGAAAGCAATAAAAAATACTGGAAAGGCTTAGAGGAGTTGAAAAATACCCCCGATTTTGTTGAAAACAACAAAAACGAATTTGCAGAGCCACTTCCAATAGAAGATGTTTTAAGTGAAGGAGGTTTAAGTACCGTTACCCCGCGCCGCGACTTTTTAAAGGCCCTAGGCTTTGGTTTGGGTGCAGTAACCTTGGCAGCTTGTCAAAAAACGCCGGTACACAAATCAATTCCTTATTTGGTGAGGCCGGAAGAAGTGGTGCCAGGTATCCCTAACTATTACGTGTCTACCTTTAAAGGCAACAGTGTATTGGTTAAAACGGTAGTAGGTCGCCCGATTAAGATCGAAGCCAATCCAAATGCCGGCGAATTCAACCGCGGTACCGATGCACAGGCACAAGCTTCTGTATTAGACTTGTACGATGTTTCTAAATTAAAAACACCTTTGCTTAAAAAGCAAGAGACTACCTGGTCTGAGTTAGACGCTTTCGTAAAAGGCGAATTGAACAAAGCCCAGGCATCTGGCAAAAAAATCCGCATCGTTTCATCAAGCTTGAACAGCCCTTCGGCTAAAGCGGTGGTTGCAGATTTTACAGCCAAATACCCAACTACTAAAAACGTACAATACGACGCAGTATCTTATACAGGTATCATCAAAGCCAACGAAAACAGCTTTGGTAAGGCCGTATTGCCAAAATACAACTTCGATAAGGCTGATCTTATCGTAAGTTTTGCAGCCGATTTCTTGGGAACGTGGATCAGTGGCGAAGAGTTTACCGCTCAATACACAGCCAACAGAAACTACAAGTCGCTTGAAAAAGGCAAAATGTCTCGCCACTTTCAGTTCGAAACCGGAATGAGCTTGACTGGTACCAATGCTGATACCCGCGTGCCGATTAAATTATCGGAAGAAGGCCCGGCTTTGATTACCTTGTACAATGCCATTACCGGTGGTAATTTAGCTGGTGGTGCATTGCCAAACAACGCCACTGCCGATAAAGCCCTGAAATTGGTAGCTAAAGAATTGCTGCAAAACAAAGGCAAAGCAGTTGTAGTGGCTGGTTCTAACGATGTATCGACCCAAATTTTGGTGAATGCCATCAACGTTGCCATCGGCAGCTACGGTACCACCATCGACTTGGATAACCCTTGCAAACGCTACGAAGGCAACGATGCCGAATTTGCAGAATTGATCAACGAAATGAACAGGGGCGAAGTAGCTGCTGTTTTCTTCCTGAACTCAAATCCTGCCTACGATTCGGTAAACCCAAAAGCATTTACCGATGCCTTGGCCAAAGTACCTTTCAAAGTATCGTTCTCTGACAGGGTTGACGAAACTTCAGACCTTTGCGAAGTGGTGGCCATTACGCCAAACTACTTAGAGTCTTGGGGCGATGCCAACACCTACGAGGGTTATTATTCAATTGTACAGCCAACCATTAATCCGGTATTCAACTCACGTCAGGCCGAACAAAGCTTGTTGATCTGGTCTGATGCAGCTGTTCAGGATTACTATCAATATGTACGCAACAACTGGGAGAAAAACATTTTACCTGCTGCAGGTAAAACTTGGAACGAATTGTTGCAAACAGGTGTGGTTACTACCGCTCCTAAAGTTGCAGGCGCTTACGGCTTCAGCTTAGCTTTAGATGCAGTTGTAGCTTCGATCATGGCGAGCAGCAAAGCGCTAGACAACAGCGATATCCAGTTGCACATTTACGAAAATATCCCGATGCGCGATGGTAAGAGTGCCAATAACGCATTCTTGCAGGAGCTGCCTGATCCGGTTTCTAAAGTAACTTGGGATAACTTTATTGCCGTTGCCCCTAAACAAGCAGAAAAACTAGGTATCAAGGAATTTGACCTGGTTTCGGTAAAAGGCGCAAACGGTTACGAAGTGATCCTTCCATTGTTGATCCAACCAGGCCAAGCCATGGGTACCGCTTCTGTAGCTTTGGGCTACGGACGTGCCAAGGTTGGTAAAGCCGGCGACAACGTTGGTAAAAACGCATTCCCTTTTGTAAGCTTCGCCAATGGCACTTTAAAATATGCAACTACAGCTAAATTATCGGCTGCAGGCGGCAGGGAAGAATTGGCTCAAACCCAAACCCACTATTCTTTCGAAGGCAGGAACATCATCCGCGAAACAACTTTGAAAGATTACCTGAAAGATCCAGCATCGGGTTCGGGCAATCACCATAAACACAAAGTATACGATTTATGGACTACAGATAAATATGAGAAGTTAGGCAACGACTGGGTAATGGCAATCGATCTGAATGCTTGTACCGGTTGTGGCGCTTGTATTGTAGCTTGTAACGTAGAAAACAATATTCCGGTTGTAGGTAAAGACGAGGTACGCAGACGCAGGGAAATGCACTGGTTGCGTATTGACCGCTACTACAGCTTTAACGACGAGAAAACCGGCGAAGATGTAACCGAAGAGAAAGAAATTGCCCACATGAGCAATCTTGACAATGTTTCGGTAGTACACCAGCCCATGTTGTGTCAGCACTGCGACCACGCTCCATGCGAGACGGTTTGTCCGGTATTGGCAACCGTACACTCATCAGATGGTTTGAACCACATGGCTTATAACCGTTGCGTAGGTACCCGTTATTGCGCCAACAACTGTCCGTACAAAGTGC
>JBCNPG010000283.1:0-4909 GCA_039593445.1 Pedobacter sp. | reverse complement strand
AGCCCGTTAACACCGAATTGCATGTGTTTAACGACAAGCTGATCCAGGATGCCGTTCAGTTTGAGCTGGATCGGGGCGGACAGGTTTTCTTTATCCACAACCGTGTAGACGACCTGAGGCAATTGGGTGGCCTGATCCAAAAATTGGTTCCCAAAGCCCGCATTGGCATTGCACATGGGCAGTTGGATGGCGATGCGCTGGAAGACGTGATGCTCGACTTCATCAACGGCGAGAAAGACGTGCTGGTGGCCACCACCATTATCGAGGCGGGCTTGGATATTCCGAATGCCAATACCATCATCATCAATCATGCGCACATGTTCGGGCTTAGCGATTTGCACCAGATGCGCGGGCGCGTAGGCCGATCTAACAAAAAGGCCTTCTGTTATTTGCTAACCTTACCGATGTCTACGCTAACCAACGAGGCCCGCAAGCGCTTAAGTGCCATTGAAGAGTTTTCTGACTTGGGCAGCGGTTTTAACATCGCCATGAGGGATTTGGACATTAGGGGCAGCGGGAATTTGCTGGGTGGCGAACAAAGCGGCTTTATTGCCGAAATTGGCTTCGAAATGTATAATAAAATTCTGGACGAAGCTATTCAGGAGCTGAAGGATGCCGAGTTCAAGGATTTGTTTAAAGACGAACCGCCACGTCCTTTTGTAAGCTTTACCCAGGTAGACACCGATTTGGAACTCCATATTCCGGATGATTACGTGACCAGCATTACCGAACGCTACAACCTGTACACCGAGCTTTCCAAACTTGAAACCGATAACCAGCTCCATGCCTTTGAGCAAGAGCTGCACGACCGGTTTGGCCCGGTACCTGAGCCTGTCAAAGCAATGATCAAGGTGCTGCGCCTGCAATGGGTAGGCAAAAAACTGGGTTTCGAAAAACTGAGCTATAAAAAAGGCATTTTGCGGGGCTATTTTGTAAGCGACAAGCAATCGCCTTTTTTCGACTCCGAAATATTCAATAAAGTACTGGCCTTTGCACAGCTGCACCCGCGCCTATGCAACCTCAAAGAAGTAAAAGATACTTTGCGCATTTCTTTTGACAACATCAACAATGTTGATGAGGCGATTGAAATGTTGGAGATGATCTTATAACCTACAAATATGGATTCTCAAATCTTGTTAGACCTGGTCAGCGTTAAAATGCCTTACGGAAAGTACAAGGATTGGCTAATCTGTGCCTTGCCCGAGCCGTATTTGGTTTGGTACCGAGAAAAGGGCTTTCCCGCCGGAAAACTGGGCCAATTACTGGCTACCATGTACGAAATCAAGGCTAACGGACTGGAGTATTTATTGCAACCGTTGAAGAAATAGATTTATAGCGTATGAACGACACTTGCGAAATTTTGAAAACTTCGCAAGTGGATCCAATCAACCAATGGCTAATCAACCAATCAAATTTCGCAACCATCCTCATCGCAGATGGCATCGTTATTTTTATTCAAAGAGGTCAACTGTACCTGAGGCTGGGAAGTCTTCCATTCGGTAAAGCTTTGGGTTAGCGCTTCTTTAAACGTAGGCACGGGCTGCGCGCCAGAAAGGGCATATTTGCGATTAAACACAAAATAAGGAACGCCACGTACGCCCAGTTGTTGACTTTCGTAAATATCATAGCGAACGGCTTCGGCATACTGGTCGCTTTCTAACACCCCTTTTACCAAAGTTTCGTCTAAACCCAATTCCTGACCGATAGCCAGCAGCACCTCGTCCTTAGACACATCCTTACCATCGATAAAATGGGCCTTAAACAACGCTTCTTCAGCTTGGTCTTGCAAACCCTGGCTGGCCGCAAAATGGATCAACCTATGGGCTTTAAACGAGTTTGCGGGAATATTGGTGCCGAAGTCTATATCCAATCCGGCGCTTTTGGCCATTTGCGCCACCTGAACGGTTAAGCCTTGGGCCTGTTCCCTGCTCATGCCTTTGCTACGGGCCAGGTAACTATATAAATCTTCGTTGTTGGTATTTTGGTATTCGGGGTTAAGCTGAAAGCTTTTCCATTCTACCTCAATTTCTTTTTGAAAAGGCAAGCTTTGCATGGCTTCTTCAAAGTGCCTCTTGCCGATATAGCAAAACGGACACATTACATCTGACCAGATTTCTACTTTCATTGTACAAAGTTACGGCAGGCTTTTTTGGAAACGGTAAGCAGGGCGTAAAAATCACCAACACAGCGTGAGGAATGACAAGTTGTTCTGAATAACATTCGTTGGGTTTCCGTAAATGTAGATGTAAACAAAAAATATATCTTTGCGGCTTAAACAAACCATTAAAATGAAAAAAATCTTATTAACGCTCTTCATCTCTGTGGCATGCCTTGCCGCAAACGCACAATTTGAAGGTTCAAAACAAGTTTTCGAGAGTCCGCAGCTAAAAACTGAAATTGCCAAACACAAGGTAATCGCCATTCTTCCTTTCAACACCAAAATCACCTACAAGAAGCAACCTAAAAACTTCAGTCAGGAGGCCAATCGAGAACAAGAAAAAACAATGTCTAAATCTATACAGTCAAGCCTTTTTACTTTCCTGTTAAGAAAAGCCAGCAACTATACCGTTACTTTCCAGGACGTAGAAAAAACGAATATTCTGCTTAAAAAAGCCGGAATGCTTGACAAAATGGACGAGTTTACCAAAGACGAGATTGCCAAAGCTCTAGGCGTTGACGCCGTTTTGGGTGGCGATTTTACTACCGAACAAACCAAATCTGAAGCAGGCGCCATTGCCTCGGCTGTACTTTTTGGTGGCTTCGGGGGCAAAACTGGTACCGGTTCGCTAACCTTGATGCTTAATGATGGAAACGGCGATTTATTGTGGCGATTTTTCAAAACCATGAACGATAACATTACCACCTCTACCGATGACCTGGTAGAACATATGATGCGCAAAGTTTCTAGAAACTTTCCATATACCAAATAACAAAAAAGCTCCCGAAATCGGGAGCTTTTTTGTTTGCGCAGGGCTAGCCTATTTATACAGTTGGTTAAACATCCACTTAAATGTACCGTGGGTTTGTGCCCTGAAGGTAATTTCTGGTCCGAAGGCGAACAGCTTTCCTTTGCCATAATCGGCTTCAAACGCCGCTACGCCATCTTGCAGGTAGCTTTGGCCCCAAGCCCAACCACTGCGCAACGGGGTGGCATTGGCAAACCAGGCCAAAGGCTTGATTTTTCCGCTCGAAACCGCATCGGCACTTAATTTAAATACCGGACTGTTGTCAAAATACACATCTGCGGTACTATCCATACCCCAGTTGGCCGGTTGCTTGCTGTCTAAAGCCACATTCAATACGCTTCCTGGCACATAATACTTCTCGGCAGGTAGTCTTTTTTCTACGCCACCAACCAATTCTACAATGGCATTGCGAACAGGCAGATCAAGGTGGGCCGCCAAGTTGGTTGCGCTGCCAATGGCTACAATCTCGCCACCGGCTTCCAAGAATTTTTTCAGTTGTGGAATAGACTTTTCTTGAGACATGCGTCCAATCCTTCCCCTATATTCTGCTGGAACGGTTTCTGGTGCCGGGCCAAAGCCTCTTCCACCAACAGTTGCCGGATTTGGATTAAATGCCGGAATAGCGCCATCCACAAAAACAATGACATCATATTTGTCTTTCAAGTTGCCTGCATCAATATCTGGTGCATAAATAACCGTTGCATCAAAGTGGTATTGCTCCATGATGAAACGGATCCAACCTGAATCCATAGAACCGCCATAGGTATCCCAAAGAGCAATACGAGCCGGGGCGATTTTTACCGCTTTTGCCGGTTTAGCAGAGGCCATTACACGCATGCCAAAACCATGTTCGGTTTTATCCAAAATGCTTTTCGCCTTAGCCGATGCCGGTACATAGAAAGAGCCGTCGGCTGTATTTCTGTATACTTCGGCGCCTCCTTTTAGCAGTTCGTTTACGGCCAAGAAACTTTCGTTAGCCTTCGCACTCAACACATAACCGCTGCCGCTTGGCAATGCTTTTGGCGTAGCTTTAATCAATTCTCCGTAAGGCAATTTTTCAAAAGGGCCATCAAAAGGCTCCAGGATACGGTCAAATTTTACATTCATCAGGTACGCTAAGGTCCAGCCTGCAGCATCATATGGCGCTATTGGAGGGCCTCCTTCATATTTAAAATCATTAGGGTGGTCTTGTGGCTCAAACATGTCTAACACATGCGGGCGGAAAGCCTGATCGGTTTTGACCACATAAGAACCTGCCGGATAGGTTTTGCCAGCTACCGTAAAAGAAGCAGTGGCTTTTTGTACACGAATGCCGGTTCTGATCAGTGCGTTGAGGAAACGGATGGCCGTTGTAAAGTCCTGTTGATCGGCCGAAAGAATATAGCCTCTGGCATCCCTATTTTTGGGGGCCTTCATAACGGTATCCAAATATTTAACCGGCATGCCTCCACGATTGAAATCGCCTCCTGGGCCTGCTGTTGTTGCTTTTTTATCTTTTTGATAAGCCTCATTAATGGCATCAATCTTTTTAGGCGAGAACGACCAGGTGTCTTTGCTGCCACGCTCGATAGAGTTGCGACCCATTTGATAAATGTTGTACAACAATTCATCGCTGTAACGTTGGGCATAATTGAGCACCGCATAGTTAAGCGAAACCGAATAATCGATCGAGTTTTTGAAATACCATTTTTGTGGCAATACCGGATTGGGCGAATCGCCGTTTGGCAACAGTCGCGAAGGCACCAAAGGAATTTCAGATGGAGTTGGGCTACCTACGATCTCCGTCAGCAAGCCAATCATGTTGTGGAAATACGTGGTGGTGCGCAAGCCGCCGTTATACCAGGTAGAAAATACCGATCCGCCACGTTGGGTATAGCCCGGCTTGGCTTCAACGTTCATGCGGTTGTGCATGGCTGCACCAACGGCATCGATACTGGTTAAAA
>JBCNPG010000282.1:0-4912 GCA_039593445.1 Pedobacter sp. | reverse complement strand
GTGAGCCACGGCAAGATCATTGCCAGGGGCTACAACCTTACCGAGCAACTGAACGATGTGACCGCCCATGCCGAAATGCAGGCCTTTACGGCTGCCGCACAAACCCTGGGCGGCAAATATTTAAAAGACTGTACGCTATATGTCACCATAGAGCCTTGTGTGATGTGCGCCGGTGCCAGTTATTGGACACAGATTAGTCGCATTGTATTTGGCGCAAAGGAGGAAAAGCGGGGTTTTACGCGTATCGGGCAAAACCTTTTACATCCTAAAACGTTATTGAAAGGTGGTGTTCTGGCTGAAGAATGCGGTCAGCTGATGACGGATTTCTTCAAAAACAAGCGCAAATAAAGTTGACAAACAATTGAATAAAACTTAACCTTTCTCTGTTATATTTGTACAGTAACAATTTTTAAACTTAAATATATACATTATGGCTTTTGAATTACCTGCGTTAGCATACGCAACCGACGCATTAGAACCACATATTGATAAATTGACCATGGAAATCCACCATGGCAAGCATCACCAAGCTTATGTTACCAACCTGAACAAAGCTTTGGAAGGTAAGCCTGAGGCAAATTCGAACATCGAAGATATCATCAAAAATATTTCTAAATTCCCAATGGCGGTTCGCAACAACGGTGGCGGACACTTTAACCATACCTTGTTCTGGACAGTTTTAGGCCCTAACAAAGGTGGCGAGCCAACTGGCGATCTGGCAAAAGCCATCAACGAAGCTTTTGGTTCTTTTGCCGAATTCAAAACCAAAATCCAAGATGCTGGAGCTACCCGTTTCGGTTCAGGCTGGGCTTGGCTTTCGGTAGGCGCCGACAAAAAATTGGTAATTTCTTCAACTCCTAACCAAGACAACCCGTTAATGGATATTGCCGAAGTAAAAGGCACGCCGATTTTCGGTATCGATGTTTGGGAGCACGCCTACTACTTGAAATACCAAAACAAACGCCCTGATTACTTGGCGGCCATTTGGAACGTGGTAAATTGGGATGCTGTTGCCGAGCGTTACAAAAAAGCACTTTAATTGCGAAACCGCATATCAATTAGAAAGCCAGGTTAGCCTGGCTTTTTTGTTGCTTTTAAATTTTGCGGATTATTTTATAAATTGCGGCTATGAAGAAATGGATGGTAATGCTTGTTTTGGTGCTGGGTGTCGCATTTGCAGGCAAGGCGCAAAAAGTACCTACGGCAGAAGAATTAGCGAAAAAAAACATAGAAGAGCTGGATAAGCGCCTGAAGCTGAGCCCAACGCAAAGAAGTGTGGTATATAACTATGCCTATGAATTGGCTAAAGAGCAACTGGCTTTGTATAAAAAACAACAGGCAGGCACTTATAAAGACGAAGACGAAACGAAGTTCTATAAAGTTCAGAACGAACTCAACAAAAATATCAAAGCCGTATTGAAGCCAGAGCAGGTTACCGAATATAACCTGATTGTAGAGGAGCGCCTGAGCGGTATCGATCCCAATGCCAAGAAAAAGAAAAAGAGAAAAGGAGAGGAAGAAGACAAGGTCGTTGGCATTGAAGGGCTAAAAAGCGGCAGCAACAATCCTTAGGCATGCTCAAAGCCTTAGATTTTTTGCTAACTTTCGTACACCTTTTTATTATCGGCTTTAACCTGTTTGGCTGGATCTGGCCAAAAACACGCAGGCTTCATTTTTGGTTTGCCATGCTTACCTTGGGTTGCTGGACCATTTTGGGCATCTGGTTTGGCTTAGGCTATTGCCCTGTTACCGATTGGCAATGGGGTATAAAAAAACAGTTGGGCGAACAAAACCTGCCCGCCTCCTTCATTAAATATCTTGCCGATCAAGCAACTGGCATCAATTTCAGTCCTACGCTGATTGATGTGTTCACCTTGGGTCTTTTTCTAATTGCGATAGCCATTTCGGTTAAGCTGAATTTCTTGAGCAGGAAACCACGAAGTTAAATCCCGATCACGTCTTTTTTCTTGCGCTGTTTCATCGCTTTTGGAATAATAGCCAATATTTCTTCGCGCAGGGCATTCAGCATGCGTTTCTTGATAAAATTCTTATGGGTAACGAGACTGATTTCGCGTACCGGTTCAGGCGATTTGAAATAACGCACTTTGTTGAGCTGCTTCACGCTCAGGTCGGCCAAAGCCAGCTCGGGCAACAAAGTGGCGCCATCGTTAACATCAACCATCCTGATCAGGGTTTCTATGCTTCCGGTATTATAAGCCAGCGATTGCAGGCGGTTGTTTTTGGTTGATCGGCAGATATTCAGGACCTGCGTGCGCATGCAATGGCCCTCGTTCAACAGCCAAATGTTTTCCTCTTCCAAATCCTCGGCGTCGATGGTCTTTTTCTTGAACAGTTTGCTGTTTTTGCTGATGTAGCTTACGAAGTTCTCATAAAACAACGGCATTTCGCTTAAATTGTGGTCTACCAAAGGCGTTGCCAAAATACCGCAGTCGATTACACCTGTTTTAAGGTGATGGATGATGTCTTCGGTGGTATATTCCCAAATCAGCAGCTTCAGGTCTGGATATTTTTCGAGCATCGACGAGATGACTTCGGGTAATAGGTAGGGTGCAATGGTTGGAATAATCCCTATTTTAAGTTCGCCTGTGATGTCTTGTTGCTGGCTGCTGATGATTTCTTTTATTTTTTGGTTTTCTTGCAGCACGATACGGGCCTGGGCAATGATTTGCGCCCCGATTTCTGTCGGTACCACGGGCTGTTTGCTGCGGTCGAATATTTTGACGTTCAGGAATTCTTCCAATTTCTGTACCTGCATACTCAAGGTCGGTTGTGTTACAAAACATTTGTCGGCAGCGCTTACAAAGCTCCGGTAGGTGTCAACGGCAACGATATATTCGAGTTGAACTAAGGTCATATAGTTAAAATTGATGTTGTTTTGTAAAGATATAAATTTTAACAATAATGACGAAGAATAGCTTGTCATTTAGTGTTTTTGGAAGATTTGATGAGGCACCCAAAAACCCATGGGCATCGGAGTCTTTATGGTCTTCATGCATAGCAAAGGGAGAGGTACAGGTGCAATATTTCGGTAACTGACCACCGGTTTAGCGACAAGTCGTTTGGCTATGCCAAGCAAAAAATTCCTGGCTGGCTAAAAAAAATCGATTTAATTACTTTTTTATCAAAAACTTGTTAAGTTTGTAGTACTCCTTATTGTAATGTAATATTATAATAACTTGCTGTAACAATTTTAAATAAGCCGTTCAGTCAGACCAAGCGAAGCTCTCAAGCCAGCTATTGGCCTTTAATTAATTAACGTTCATCATCCCTAGAGCCATAAGAATTAGAGTACCCCAAGTTGTATGCCCAATCTCGGCTGTACATACATTTTGGGTCTACTTTTAGATATGAGCCCTGCTTTTTCGGCAATAGGTCTGAAAAGGCAATATTTAACAAATTATGAGTAACCTGTATAAATCTTGTTTGTTGGCGAGTTGGAGAGGAATACTAATCCTTGTGCTCGTTTGGAGCACTAACCAAGCCTTTGGCCAAAATGTTTTTGAGAAAGCTTTGTCGCTCAAGATGGATTCGCTTATTCAGGAGAAAGCCAAATTTCATTCGCGAAGTTCTTTTGTATTGCCCAGCAATAACCTGCAGAGCATCACCACGCCTTCTGGCTGGGGCGGGGGCAATGCCACCTACTTTTTTGGGATTTTAGGTGCGATATATCCCTCTTTTTATACCACCGATAAAAAACCCGACATGATCGGGGCAGCAGGCATCAGTTTTGGCAACTCCAGCAGGTTTGTTAATGTTTCGGCGAGCGTAAATGTAACCCGGGTGAGCGAAATTAGGGACCTGTCTGCCAATATTGTATTGAGCAGGCAAATTTTCAAGAGTTGCAGCATCGCTGTTGGCGGCTTGCAGCTGTTTGCTGATCCGGCAGTATCAGACGCACCAGAAAATACTTACTATGTTGCCTTTAGCCATGCCATAAGAGGCAAAAGGTCTCAAGAAACAGGTAATGCCGCTTTATCTTATACCATAGGCTTTGGGACAGGGCGTTTCCTGAGGAAAAGTCCTAGTGATGTGGCCGCTGGAAAAGGAAAATATGGTACGGGCGTATTTGCCAATGTATCTTACGAAGTAGTGAAGAGGCTTAACCTCAATGCCGAATGGTCGGGCCTTAATCTTGGCTTTTCCATGGGGGTAAGGCCTTTGAAGAATTCGGCTGTAACCATGGGGTTCGGCGTATTTAATTTAACCAACTATTCGGGAGACCGGGTTACTTACATGTCTACCATCGGTATTCCTATTTTCCTGGATAGAAAAAACATTCAATTATAAGATCATGAAAAAGAAACTGTTGCTCATCGTTTTTTTGGCCTTTGCCGTTGGTCAAGCCAACGCACAAATCGGGGTTCATGGCAACTCCGACTGGAAAGTGCCGGTACCTTTGTTTACGCCACAGCTTGATCCGATATACGGAACAAACCTGCAGTTTATCATGCCAAACGTACCCTCTATCTCGTTGTCGTCCATTTCATCGTTTTCTTCTTTGATGGCTTCGAATCTGTTGCCTTCGGTGCCGCTGATGCCTCCGGCTCCCAAGCTACCAAGTTTGGCAGGCTATACGCCCGAAGCAGCAAGCCCGGAGCCCTATCGTCCCTATGTTCAGCTTTTGCCTCCGCTTCCTCCCATTGCCCCTTTGGCCGTTGTAAGAGGAATTAAGTAAAAATGCACGTATGGATTTGGAGAATATGATTAAAAATAAGAGGTTTAATTGGAATGACGGCCTAAAGGTCCTAACACTGGCACTATTGCTTTTCTTGGGCATGGAGGTTCATGGACAAGAAACACACCGCACATTTAGCCTTTCTACTGGGCAAACATTTCAGGTAGAAACCACCATCAACTCAAATGCGGTGGCTGTAAGAGGCAAGCAGCGTAT
>JBCNPG010000281.1:0-4916 GCA_039593445.1 Pedobacter sp. | reverse complement strand
AAACCGAAAATCTGATCCAGCGAGAGCCTTCGTGGCCAAAGATAAAATGCCCAGGGTGGGTCATTTCGGCCATGTCTTCTATCAAAGTGATGGCATTTTCGGGCGTACGCTGCCTTTCGGCATCATCGTTCAGCAAAATAACACGCCCGTTTTTTACGGCCGGCCATTCCCTGTCCAACAGGGCCGGCACTTCGCGCATGAGGTCGGTCAAGGTTTTGTTGGGCTGATAATAGATGATGTAAACTGCCCCCAACACATCGGTTTCGAGCATGCCGCCAGCCGCCTTGATCTCTTCGGCCAACAACAGGCTTGGATTATTATTCAGGTCTAAACAAACTACAGGCACCTGTTCAATAAACTTGATTTTATGGGCTACTATATCCACGCGTTCTTGCAGCTCTTCGCGCAACATGGGATCATTTTCACTATTTATCAACTCATTTAAAAAAGACATCTGAATTTATTTATTAATTTGTACAAAAATAGTATTCCTCAACCGATGCGTAGAATTATAAGCGATATATTTTGGGTTTTCTTCCTGTTTTTGTTGGTTTCCTGCAAAGGCAAGCCAGCAAACGACGACAAAAAAGTATTCAACATCAACCTCGACCAAAATGTAACCTCGCTCGACCCGGCTTTTGCCCGCAACCAAAATGCCATCTGGATGATCAACCAGATATTTAACGGACTGGTACAGGTAGACCGGCAGCTGAACACCATTCCATGCATCGCGAAAAGCTGGACTACTTCTACCGACGGCCTGGTTTACACCTTTAGGCTCCGCAACGATGTTTTCTTTCAGGATGATGCCTTGTTTAAAAACGGCAAGGGCCGCAAGGTGGTGGCCCAAGATTTTGCCTATAGCTTTAACAGGCTCATCGACCCTAAGGTGGCCTCATCGGGAGGCTGGATCTTTAGCGACAAGGTAAAGGATTCGACCAGCTTCAAGGCCGTAAACGATACCACGTTTCAGATTACCCTGCTCAAGCCTTTTCCGGCATTCATGAACCTTTTAACTGCGCAATATTGTTCAGTGGTACCCAAAGAGGTAGTGGAACATTATGGCAAGGATTTCAGGAGCCATCCCGTGGGTACGGGCCCTTTTAAATTCAAATATTGGAAAGAAGACGAAATCCTGGTACTGGTGAAGAACGACAACTATTGGGAAAAAGACGGTACGCAGCGATTGCCTTACCTCGATGCCGTCAAAGTGACTTTCATTACTGATAAGCAGAGCGCCTTCATGAACTTCATCAAAAAGGATCTCGATTTTTTTAACAGTGTAGACGGCAGCTACCGCGACGATATCCTGACCAAGAGCGGGCGCATGACCAGCAAGTATAAAGGCAAGTTCCAGCTCATCAAAGGACCATACCTCTGTACCGAGTACATCGGCATATTGGTTGATACCTCTAAAGCCATTGTCAAGCAATCGCCACTGCGCATCCAAAAAGTGCGCCAAGCCATCAATTATGCCATAGACCGCCAAAAACTGATCAAATATTTGAGAAACAGCATCGGAACGCCTGCTACCGCAGGTTTTGTGCCCAAAGGGATGCCGGGTTTCGACAGCACACGCGTCAAAGGCTATCATTACGATCCGGTGCTATCGGCAAAACTACTGGCCGAAGCCGGTTTCCCGAACGGGAAGGGCATGCCCGAAGTTACCCTCAGCACATCGACCACTTACAAAGACCTGATCGAGTTTGTACAGGGCGAACTGAATACCATTGGCATTAAAGTAAAGGTTGATGTAAGCCCCAATGCAAGTCTGCGCGACATGATGGCCAAAAACGAGGTCAATTTCTTTAGGGGCTCATGGATTGCCGACTATCCCGATGCAGAAAACTACCTTTCGGTTTTCTACTCAAAAAACCGCGTTCCTTTCGGCCCCAATTACACGGGCTATTTTAATGACGAATTCGACAGATTGTTTGAACAGAGCTATTATGAAAGCGACCCGAAAAAACGCTATGAGCTTTACTATAAAATGGACAACATGGTGATGCAGTATTCTTCTGTAGTCCCCCTGCTGTACGATCAATCGGTGGTGATGCTCCAAAACAACATCAGTGGCTATCCTACCAATGCACTTAGTCTGATGATTTTAAAGCGGGTTAAGAAGAAGTAGCTTATTGGTTCACCAGTTCATTGGTTCATTGGGTCATTAGTTCATTAACTTGTTCGTTCACTGCTTGATTATTAACCGAAACCATCAACTGAGAACCGTCAACTGAAAACTGAGAACTGAGAACCGTCAACTGAACCAATAACCTAAAACTAAAAAGCCTCTGATGCAATTGCACCAGAGGCTAGAAATTATATTTGGTTGTTTTGAATCTCTTTTTAATCCCAACACCTGTCATTTTTAGCAGGGCGGTTTTTCAAAGATAGAAGAAAATTTGATTCCAAACGAATCGGATCAAAAATAATTTCAACTATTTGATAGAGTTTTTTTATCGACTCATACTAATTCATTGCCGCCGACAAACAGGCTGACATGCAAGAAGCATAGGCCAAATCCCCTGTTGGAACAGGCCAACCTTGCGGCGTATTTTCCTGTACGGTTTTGGCTTCGGCGCGACAAGCTGGTTCACATTTCAAGTAGCGATCTGCATCCGAATTACCAGTGCTTGGTGTTCCAGACCCCGATCCATCTGCAAGCCCGCCTAAAATATTTTTCATTTGTTTTCTGTCTAGTGCCTCGAATTGTTTTTTCATATTTTTAAGATTAATGGTTGAACCTAAAGTTAATTAACGGCACTTAAAAAGCCAACTTTGTAAAAAAAAAGACCTCCGAACTTAATCGAAGGTCTTTGGCTTATTTGTGTTTTAATGTTATTGATTACCGCCCATTTGGCCACCATTCATTCCACCACCTTGTTGCTGGTCTTGTTTTACGTCGTCATTTTTGATTTTTTTCTTCTCGGTGAATTTCAGCTTACCGAAGTTGTAGCTAAAGTTGATACCGAATGAACGCAACGGATAAAGAATTTTTTGGCTTTGGTAAGTAGTTGATGACTGCGTAACCGAATTAATCTTCAAATCACGTTGAAATGGATTAAGCGCATTAATCGCTATACTACCCTTTTTGTTCAGGATTTCTTTCTTTACTGCAAAATAGTTGATGAAGAAAGCATCTGTTTTTCCTTGGAAGGTATAACGTGGCGAATTTACGGCTCCAAAGGCTTCAAAGCTCCAACCTTTTTTAAAGCTAGTTGCCGATCGCAAGAATACGTTATAGTTTACATATGTTTTGGTGCCGGTTACATTTCCAAAAGATCCAGTATTCGCATCGATATTATTCACCTGATAGGTATTGATGCCCACATTGCTCATCAAGGTCCATTTTGGCAATGGATTGTAAGAGCCAAAAACGTTGAAGCCATAGCTTTCTGAGGTACCTACGTTGATAAAAGTAGTTAAAACCTTAGTCTTTGTCACCGGATCTACCAAGTTCGCATTTTCAATCACATTTTGCGTACGGCGATAGAAAATAGATGCATTAATAATCGAGCCTTTGATGAAAGTGGAATAACCCAACTCCAAGTTATCGCTCAGTTCAGGATCTAGATCGGGGTTTCCCTGAAACACGCTGAACTGGTTGGCTTCGTTGCGGAACGGGTTCAGATAGCTCAAACTCGGACGTTGTACCCTACGGTTGTAGCTCAATTTTAAGGTAGTCATCGGGCTGATTGGATGAGACAATACAGCGCTCGGAAAAAGATTGAAATAATCGTTCTTGCTGTTAGAAAAATTGATAGCCGTGTATTCAGCCCTCAAACCTCCTTTGAACTGTAGTTTTTTAGCCAGGTTAAAGCTGATGGTGCTGTACAAGGCGCCTACGTTTTGGTCGTAATCAAAACTTTGAGCCGAGCCGGCGCCATAATCACTAATAATGTTACGGAAAATACCCTTGGCTCCGGCTTCAAAAGTTACCGACTTGCTAAACGGATAGGTATAATCTGTTTGCGCAGTATACTCTTTGTTTTTACCGGTGTTGCTGCTGGCCAGAATATTGTCTGGAAATCCTGGTGTTTGCAAAGTATTGGTGAACTCGTTGGTGTTGCGGCCACTCGTTAGCTGACCAGAAATCGAGAACTCTTCGCCCGCTTTTTTACTGGTTTTCTTATAATCAACGTTCCAGTCGACATTACTGTTGCCCATATCAGTTTGGCCGATATTTTTGGCAGCGACATTGTTGATCAACAAATTGGTTTGCCCCGGACCGCCATTAAAAAAATGGTTGTATCTAGCCGTGGTGCTGATGTTATTGTAAGCGTTGAAATCGTAGTCTAAACCCAAACTTCCATTGTACATCTGTCTGGTCCAATCTGAATAGCCATCTTGCAAAACATCTGTTGTACCCGTACCAGATGTGGTCCTATTTAACAAGGTTACCCTGGTTTCTTGGGGATAGGCCAACATGGTACCCAAGTTGGTGTTTACGCTCAACCGCCCTGTTTTTGCCGTTAAGTTAAACGAGCCGGTATTTTGGCGAATACCTGCAGTTGCATTTACGCTACCGCTTACACCTTGGGCATTTGATTTTTTGGTAATGATGTTGATGATACCACCCGAACCCTCGGCATCGTATTTAGCCGATGGGCTGGTAATCACCTCAACACTTTTGATCTGGTCGGCCGGCAACATCTTCAAGGCATCGGCTACACTATTGGCCATGGTACCCGAAGGCTTGCCATTGATCAATACCCGTACCGCAGCGCCACGCAACTGTACGTTGCCGCTCATATCTACAGAAAGCATTGGCACCTTGCGCATCACGTCGGTTGCATCGCCACCGGCATTTGTTGGGTCGGCTTCTGCATTATACACCATCCTGTCGATTTTGTTTTCGATCATATTCTTTTTGCCTTCTACCGTTACTTCTTTTAAGGTATTTGAAGAAGGCACAA
>JBCNPG010000280.1:0-4922 GCA_039593445.1 Pedobacter sp. | reverse complement strand
TAAAGACATCGCCAACCAGATGCGCAAAATCATTCGCGAATTTCCCGAAGTGAAACAGGTCATGTCGCAAACCGGAAGGCCTAACGATGGGACCGATGCTACCGGCTTTTACAACATCGAATTTCATGTAGATATTTATCCCAAAAAGGAGTGGAAAAGCAAAATCAGCAAAGAACAACTGATTGAGCAGCTGCAAAAAGCACTCGAAAAATTCCCAGGTATCGACCTCAATTTCTCGCAACCCATCATGGATAACGTAGAAGAAGCGGTATCGGGCGTAAAAGGCTCTTTAGTCGTTAAAATTTATGGCGATAGTTTGGCCATTACCGAGCAAAAAGCCAACGAAGTATTTGCCGTGATGAAGAACGTGCCAGGCATAGAAGACTTGGGCGTAATCAGGAACATGGGGCAACCTGAGTTGCGGATTGATTTGGATGCCTCCAAAATGGCACTCTATGGCGTAACCACTGCCGATGCCAATGTCATAATCGAGATGGCCATAGGAGGTAAGGCCGTTTCGCAGATTTATGAAGGCGAGAAAAAATTCCAGCTCCGGCTGCGCTATGAAGAAGCCTATCGAAGCAATGCAGAAGCTATTGGCAACCTCATGGTGCCCACGATCAGAGGCTCGCAAGTGCCGATTAAAAGCATAGCCAGCATTCAGCGCCTCACCGGACCAAGCCTGATATTTCGCGACGATAACCGTCGCTATAGCGCCGTTAAGTTTTCGGTTCGTGGTCGCGATATGGGCAGTACCATCGGCGAAGCGCAAAACAAGGTCAACGAAGTCGTAAAACTGGGCAAGGGCTACGAAATGGAATGGGCAGGCGATTTTGAGAACCAGCAACGGGCCACCAAGCGGCTCCAAGAAGTGGTGCCGGTAAGCCTGCTTGTCATCTTTTTGATTTTGTTCATGCTATTTGGCAATGCCAAGGATGCCGGTATCGTGTTGCTCAATGTGCCCTTTGCCATTATTGGCGGTATTGCAGCCTTGCTCATTACCGGTACCAATTTCAGTATTTCGGCGGGGATCGGATTTATTGCCCTGTTTGGCATATGTATCCAAAATGGCGTGATCCTGATCTCGGTTTTTAAGAGCAATGTACAAAAGCTGCGGTTGAGCGAATTAAATAGCCTCACCCTCGAACAGGCCATCAAAGAGGGGGTGCGTTCGAGGGTGAGGCCAGTGGTGATGACGGCACTCATGGCTGCTATCGGGTTAATGCCAGCGGCTTTGTCTACCGGCATTGGCTCAGAAACATCCAAGCCCTTGGCTATCGTGGTGATCGGCGGCTTGATTTCGGCCACGCTATTAACGTTGCTGGTGTTTCCGTTGTTCTTTTTTCTTTCCTACCGGAGAAAGACCAGGAAAGCCGAAGGCCTAAATTTGGCCTAATTTACTTCTTGCGTTCAATGTTGGGCAAAAAGCCGGTGATGATGCCAATTAGCGGTAAAAAGGCACACACTTTATATACATATTCAATGCTGGTTTGGTCGGCCAATTTACCTAGCAAGGCCGATCCCAAGCCCCCCATGCCGAAGGCTAGACCAAAGAAAAGGCCTGCAATCATGCCTACTTTTCCGGGAACCAGCTCTGTGGCATAAACCAATATGGCCGAGAATGCCGAAGAAAGGATCAGGCCGATGATTACCGAAAGTATGCCCGTCCAAAACAAACCCACGTAGGGTAGCAACAAGGTAAAAGGCGCTACGCCCAAAATGGAAATCCAAATGATGTATTTACGGCCAAATCGGTCGCCAAGCGGTCCGCCAAACAAGGTTCCGGCCGCTACGGCCGCCAGAAAGGCAAAAAGGTAAACCTGCGATTGCTGTATGCTCAAATGGAACTTGTCCATCAAATAAAAGGTATAGTAGCTGGTCATGCTCGCCATATAGAAGTATTTGGAGAAAACCAGTACCAATAAAATAAATAAGGAAAAGACTATCTTTTTCTTCGAGAATTTATTCGCCATTTCATCTGAAGAATTGGTTTGTTTAGCAGCACGGTTCACCAAATGCGCCTTGTACCATTTAGAAACCACCGAAAGCACCAACATGCCCACCACAGCTACAAGCGAAAACCAAATGATGTTGAACTGGCCATAAGGAACTACGATCAAAGCAGCCAATAGAGGGCCAAGGGCACTACCCGCATTGCCACCCAATTGAAAAATAGACTGTGCCAATCCCTTTTTGCCACCCGATGCCAGATGTGCTACCCGCGATGATTCCGGATGAAAAATGGAAGAACCTATGCCAATAAGACTCACCGCCAAAAGCACATGCACAAAGCTAGATGCCAAAGACACGGCCACTAGGCCAATCAGGGTAAATCCCATGCCAATAACCAATGAGTAAGGCTTAGGCTTGCGGTCGGTATATAAACCCACAAAAGGTTGCAACAATGAAGCCGTAAGCTGATAGGTGAGCGTAATGAGACCAACTTGGGCAAAAGTTAAATGGAATTCGTCTTTTAGAATAGGGTATACCGCTGGCACAACCGCTTGGAGCATGTCGTTGATCAAATGGGTAAGACTAACGGTAAAAAGAATAGAAAAAATGGTTTGTTGCGCCAATTTTTTGGCATCAACAGTTTCGGAGCTTTGGGGGATTTTAGTTTCCATAAGTACGGAGGGTGATTAAGTTAAAAATATACATCATATCATCTGATGATTTGAGATAAAATGATTGAATTATGAACTTAATTGGCCTTTCCAATCAGGAAAGGCCAATAAGATTTTATCTTTTGCCAGCTACCGGTTTGGTTTTAGCCTGTGCATCCACCACGGCAATTGTGACCATGTTGACGATTTCGCGTACCGAACTGCCTAGCTGTACAATGTGAACGGGTTTATTCAAGCCCAGCAAAATAGGGCCAATCGCCTCGGCTTCGCCCAGTTCCTGCAACAGTTTATAAGCCATATTTCCCGATTCCAGGGTAGGGAAGATCAGCGTATTGGCTGGTGCATCGCTCAACGCACTGAATGGAAAGTTCTCTTTCAGCATTTCGTTATTCATGGCGAAGTTGGCCTGCATTTCGCCGTCGGCTACTACATCAGGGTGGTTTTTGTGTAGCAAACGAACGGCTTGCCTTACCTTTTCCGGGATCTCGCCCGTGTTAGAACCAAAATTTGAGTAGGATAGCAAAGCGATTCGCGGTTTTACATTGAATTGCTTTACCGATTTGTTTACCAGCAAGGTAATATCAACCAATTCTTCAGGCGTTGGGTCGACATTGACCGTCGTATCGCCAAAAAATACTGGGCCTTTTTTGGTCACCATCATGTACATGCCCGCCACGCGCTTCACACCGGGTTCAACACCAATAACCTGCAAAGCCGGTTTTACCGTGGTTGCATAGTTCTTGGTCAAACCCGAGATCATGGCATCGGCTTCGCCAAATTCGACCATCGATGCCCCAAAGTAGTTCCTGTCGCGCATCAATTTGTTGGCTTCAAACAGGGTTACGCCTCTGCGTTGCCTTTTTTGATACAAGGCTTCGGCATATTTCTTTATTCTTTCCTGCTCCAAAACAGGCTCTATAATTTCAACGCCTTCCAAATCAAGCACATTCTCGTAAATGATACGTTGTATGGCTTCTTTGTTGCCCAATAAGATCGGGATGGCAATCTTTTCTTCCTTTACAATTTGTGCCGCCTTTAAGATCTTGTAGTTATCGGCCTCTGCAAATACCACTTTTTTAGGGTTGGCCTTGGCGTTGGTGGTCACCTGGCGCATGATCGTATCGTCAATGCCCAATCTCTTTTTCAGTTCGTCTTCGTATTTGCTCCAATCGGCAATGGCTTTTCTGGCTACCCCGCTTTCGATAGCTGCTTTGGCCACTGCCATCGACACTTCGGTGATGAGCCTTGAATCCACTGGTTTCGGAATGATGTATTCCTTGCCGAATTTAAAGTTACGGGCGTTGTAGGCCTGGCTTACCGCATCGGGAACCGATTTTTTGGCCAGGTTCGCGATGGCGCGTACGGCGGCAATCTTCATTTCCTCGTTGATGCTGGTGGCACGTACATCCAGGGCACCCCTAAAAATGTACGGGAAACCCAACACGTTGTTCACCTGGTTCGGATAATCCGACCTTCCGGTGGCCATGATGATGTCTTTGCGGGTTTTTACGGCCAAATCGTACGCAATTTCCGGATTAGGGTTAGCCATGGCAAATACAATAGGGTTTTTGGCCATGCCCATCAGCATCTCTGGTTTGATCACGTCGCCGGCCGATAAACCAATCAGTACATCGGCGCCTTTCAAGGCATCGGTAATGTTATTGATATCTTTACGTGTGGTGGCAAATTCCATTCTGATTTCGTCGAGGTCGGTTCTTGAAGTCGTAATCAAGCCGTTGATGTCGAACATGACCAGGTTTTTTGGCGTAACACCCAACGAAAGATACATTTTGGCACAAGATACCGCGGCGGCACCTGCACCGCTCACCACTACCTTAATGTCTTTCAGCTTTTTCTTCTGCAATTCGCAGGCGTTAAGCAAGGCGGCACCCGAAATAATGGCGGTACCATGCTGGTCGTCGTGCATTACGGGGATATTCAGTTCGGCTTTGAGCCTGCGCTCGATTTCAAAACATTCTGGTGCCTTAATGTCTTCGAGGTTGATGCCCCCGAAGGTAGGCTCAACACCTTTTACCATTTTAATGAAATCCTCAACCGAATCGGCATTGAGCTCCAAATCGAATACGTCAATATCAGCGAAGATTTTAAAAAGCAATCCTTTGCCTTCCATAACAGGCTTGCTGGCTAAGGGACCAATATTGCCCAAGCCCAAAACCGCTGTACCATTGCTGATTACAGCTACTAAATTACCTTTAGCGGTATAGTTGTAAGCTTTGTCGCCATCGGCGGCGATTTCCAGGCAAGGCTCGGCCACACCCGGCGAATAAGCCAAAGTCA
>JBCNPG010000028.1:0-11975 GCA_039593445.1 Pedobacter sp. | reverse complement strand
TTTCATTGGGTGGCTTTGCCCAAATCACTACCGACCCGGCCAATGGCAATGTAGGTGTCGGAACCGCAACTCCTCAAGCTAAATTGGATGTGAACGGTTCGGCAATTATCAATGGGCCAGGAAATACCCTGACCTTAAAGAAGACAAATAATATACCTGCTCTTGCTTTTCAGGGAATAAATCAGATGGCTATTATAGAAGGTGGAGATGATTATTTAACAGCCTATTTGGGTGGGTTAAGGCGATTGTCGATCTTATCAAATGGCAATGTAGGAATCGGCACTGCAAACCCATCAGAAAAATTGGGGATTTACGGCACAGTCAACTCGGCACCTGGAGTATTGGCTTTGGAAACCTCCAGAAATGACGCCGCATTTGTTGAAGTAGGCTCGATAAGAGCGAAAAACGCAGATGGAGAGGTATCTAGAATTGGTTTGCTGAGAGGTAGTGGCACTTATACCGGAGCAATGAATTTTTTGGTGAGGCCTACCAATGATGCAGAACTTCAGGAGGCGATGAGGATCAACGAAAACGGAAATATAGGGATGGGTGGCCTTACCCCTTTAGCAAAACTAGACGTTAGAAGTGACTATGTTAAAAATGAATATGGAATTATTGCACCTACAGCTCTATTTCTTTCCACAAATGCACCGCAGGCAGGAAATGGAGGAGCCATTGGGTTAGGTGGTAAAACAGGGTTGGCCACAGCAGATTATGCGTATGCCTATGTGCTTGGCGCCAAAGAAAATAATAGCAATTATGCCGGCTATTTTGCCATTCATACGGTTGCTGGCGACGGAAATCCAGGAGAGGCAAGCAGTGGAAACTATGAAAGGATGCGGGTGACCTCAACCGGCAATGTGGGTATCGGTACCACCACGCCAAACGAAAAACTATCTGTAAACGGAAAGATCCGCGCCAGAGAAATCAAGGTAGAAACGGCCAATTGGCCAGACTATGTTTTTGCAGAAGGTTACAAAGTTGAAACGTTGCAAGAATTGGAAAGCTATATCAAAGCCAATAAGCATCTGCCGGAGGTGCCTAATGCCAAAGAAGTAGAGACCAAAGGGGTGGAACTGGGCGAGATGAACAAATTGTTGTTGAAGAAAGTAGAGGAATTAACGCTTTACCTCATTGAAAAAGATAAACAAATCAAGAAGCTAGAAGAGAGGATGGCAAACCTAGAAAAACAGAAACAATGAGAAGGAAATTTAAATTAACGCTGATCGCAGCCTTGCTATCAGGTAGCGTTCTCAATAGTGCTGCACAAGACAACCTGGTACTTGCACCCTCAAATCGTTCAACCACCTCATTGGAGAAGAACTTGCTGTTCAATGCGACAAGTTTTTACACCGTTACCCAAAGCGGAAGCATAAATTTGGGCCTTGACGGTTTTTTTGATGGAAATTTTCAACCCCAATATTCAGGTGCCTTAAACGAAGCAGATCCTTACGTAGTGGTAATAGAGGGTTTGCCAACTGTACACACCCAAGCTGGTGCGTGGATTGGGTGGACAACCAGATTTTGGCAGCCTGTTAAGTTTAAGATTGAAGTGTATAACGTCTACGACTATGGCATTCCTGGATACCCGGCACCTAATACCTGGGTTACAGTTGCCGAAGAAAGCGATTATAACAAATATCAGTATATAGTTCCGGTTAATAGTGTCGCCGCTGCGAAAATTAGGTTTACTTTCTACAAGGGAGCCGGGCCTTCGAATGCTATTGGTATCTCAGAGCTATTTTTTATCCACCCAGAAGCGAGTAGGGCTTACGATAACCTCATGGTACAATATTCAAGCAACGGTTTTGTGGGCATCGGCACCGCCACCCCGAAGGAAAAGCTGTCGGTAAATGGTAAGATCCGTGCCAAGGAAATCAAGGTGGAAACGGCCAATTGGCCGGACTACGTTTTTGCAGAGGGTTATAAAGTTGGAACGTTGGAAGAATTGGAAAGTTATATCAAAGCGAATAAACATCTCCCAGACATGCCTAGTGCCAAAGAAGTAGAGACCAAAGGGGTGGAACTGGGCGAGATGAACAAATTGTTGTTGAAGAAAGTAGAAGAGTTAACGCTTTACCTGATCGAACAAAATAAGCGCATCGAAAATTATCAAGCTACCCAAGAAAAGCAACAAAAAGAAATTGAACAACTGAAAGCACTTCTAAACAAGAAACAATGAAAAAATTAATACTCTTCATCGCCCTTTTTGCCTTGGTATTTACAGCTAATGCACAAGATCCCAATATCCTGATAGGCTTAAATGATGCTTATGGAATAAAAATAAAAGCTAACTTTCCTGGGCAGACAACTCCATGGGCTAGGGGTTATTATATTGTTAATCAGGATAATACTAATAATCTTCTTGGTTTAGGTGTAATGGGAAGCTCCAACAATGGAGTTTCTACAATGGATTTTGGCTGGATTGGCAAAGATTATAACAATGTATATATGTCATTTCGGCCGAGCGGTAATGTAGGGGTAGGAACCGATAACCCAAAAGCAAAATTTGTGGTTTCAAATGAAAATTTGCAAGGTATAGAAATGGGTTACAGTTCAAATATATCATCCAATTATATAGAAAGCATTGACAGGAATACTAATAGCGGTATGGATATGGCTTATTATATTTCGGGTAATAAAAGCCATAGATTTTATAATAATGCAATAGAAAGAGTTCGAATTACTGGAGATGGTAATGTTTTGATCGGTAAAACTACCCAAACCAACACAGCATACAAACTCGATGTCAACGGCAAAGCCCGCGCCAACGAAATCGTGGTCAATACCACCGGTGCTGATTTTGTATTCGAAGACAATTATAGGTTGCGTCCATTGGCAGAGGTTGAATCTTTTGTCAAGCAAAACAAACACCTGCCCGAAATCCCTACGGCCAAAGCCATGCAGCAGGAAGGCGTAGGCGTAAGCGAATTGCAGACCAAATTGTTGCAAAAAGTAGAAGAGTTAACTTTGTATATCATTCAACAACAGAAAGAGATTGACGAGTTAAAGAAGAAATTGAACAAGTAGTCCAGTTTACGGTTCTCAGTTTTTAGTTAACAGGATGTAAGATGTAAAATGTACGATGGAAATAGCGAATGGAAGTGGAGGATGTCCTGGGGTCTTCAGTAAGCAATTAACCAATAATTAATCAGCTAATCTTCTAGTTGGCTAATGACAAATGAAGCTAATGAACCAATAAAATGCTCAAAGCCGGTGCCTTATATTTTGCTATTGTGATTGCATTTTTTATTGCGATTGTTTCGGCTTCGCTCATCATGCTGGCGGCGCATTATCGTAACAGCTATCTGAAGGAGATCCGTTATACCCGTTTGCTTAATAATTTAAATTCAGGTATGGAGTATATCTTAGCCACCAAGACAGCAGCAGCGGGCAAGCAAACCCTCGATCTTTTTGGCGAAGAGTTGGATAGCCTGGAGCTGGATAGGAAAAGCTGGGGCATCTTCGATCTGGCTATTTTGAAAAGCTTTGTGAAGCAAGACACTTTAAAGCGCGCGTTTTTAATCGGAAATCTTACCGATTCTACGGCCTTGTATTTAAGCGATGAAGATCGTCCCTTGTCCATCAGCGGACATACGAGGATTACGGGCAACGTTGAGCTGCCTAAATCGGGCATCCGTCAATCGTATGCCGAAGGCAAACCCTACGATGGAGGCAAAGAGCTCATTTTTGGCGGTAAAATCGGCAATAGCACACGCACGCTAAAATCTTTAGACGAAAAGCTTCTCGAACGCCTGAAACAAGTATTGGCCAGGCAGGAGCGAAACTTGCCCTTGTTGCAGCAAAAAGAGATCAAGGCTTCTTTTTTGGATTCTACCCAAAAATTCCAATTGCCACAAATCGCTAATTTGGCCGATGTTAATTTGGAAGGAAATATCATATTGATTTCCGATTCGTTGGTTACCATTTCGGCGGCAGCGCAGTTAAATGGCATTCAGATTTATGCTCCGCTAATCAAGGTAGAAAAAGGCTTTAAGGGCAGCTGTCAGCTTTTTGCCGTCGATTCGATTTTGGTAGCCGATAACGTCGAATTTAAATATCCATCCGTATTGGGTGTAATACGTACCCAAAGATCGGTAGTGCAGCCTCAGATTGTATTGGGCGACCATGTTGATTTCGATGGCATCATTTTTAGCCATGAAAATGAGCGGACAACCTTGCAAACCTTAATCGCGTTGGGCAAGAATACCCGAGTACAGGGAGAAATTTACAGTACAGGTTTGTTGCGTGTTGAAAAAGGCAGTAAGGTAAATGGCAAAGTATCGTGTAATAGATTTTTAATGAAAACGCCCCTGACTTTGTACGAGAATTTTCTGATTGATGTAGATTTTAACAGAAAAGCAAGAAGTCGTTATTATCTGAGTTCCAAATTGTTTAAGGAGCAACAGCCAAACCGGGTTTTAAAATGGCTAAACTGATCCATAAAAAATTAAAAGCCTCCACACTTATCGAGGTACTGATTGCCATGGTTATCATTATGGTGGTATTTGCCATTGCCATGCAGGTATTTGGCAATGTGCTGCGTACCGGTGTTTCCTACAAAAAGCTGCAGGCGCAGAGCCAAATGCAATTGCTTAGTGAGGAAGTAAAGAAAAATGGTTATTTAGAAGAAGCAGAAGTTACAATAGACAGCATAAACTACCAATTGAGTATAGCTCCCAGCGAGGTTGCAGGAGTAGCCAAGCTAGAAATCAAGGCAAAGCTGAACGGAACCGGGTTGGGCAACGTCAAATGTTTATTTAAAGAGCAGGTCAAGCATGAAGATTAAAGCCTACACGTTATTTGAAGTCACCATAGCCATGCTGCTATCGGCGATCTGCATTGCCATCTGCTATTCGGCTTATGGCATTATTGCTAAATACTATGTTGGTTTTCAGCAAAAAAATCAAACGGCAGATGCAGTGCTTACCTTGAGGCACGTTTTGGAAAAAGATTTTTTAAAGAGCAATATTGTACTTAAAAATGAGGAAGGATTGGAGATGCAGCAAGATAGTTCAAAAATCTATTATATCTTTAACCCCGATGCAGTATTGAGGAAAATAGACGAACTGCATACCGATACCTTTAAGCTAAAGCCGATCGAAGTAGGATGTTTTTTTGAGGGACGTGAAGTTTTAGAACCAGACACCATCGACGAGTTGCGCTTCAAGATGGATTTAGCTCAGCACGTGCTGGTGCCTATCCAGTTAAATAAAACCTATAGCGCCCAAAATCTTTTTAACTAACATGCCATCTATCAATATCTCTAACTACCAGCAACAAAAAAAGACACCTCAAAAAGAGGCGGGTGGCGGGCTTTTCGAGTTGCTGAACAAAGATATTTCGTTTGGCAATGGGCAGTTGCCCGATAAGAAAAAAGAAGCTTTTTACAATGAGTTGGGTACGCTGATCCAGTCTGGTATCGACATTAAAACGGCTTTGGAGCTAACGGCAAGCTCTTATACCAATGCCAAAGATGTGGCCTTGTTTGAAGTCATCCAAAAAGAAGTGGTGGCTGGAAATTCGTTATCGGAAACCCTAAAAAACAATGAGAAGTTCAGCAGTTACGAATACTACAGTGTACGCATTGGCGAAGAAACTGGGCGCCTGGCAGAGGTGCTCACCGAATTAGGCAAATATTTCAAAAGCAAGATCAGCCAGCGGCGAAAAATCGTGGGCGCCATTACCTATCCCTTGCTGGTATTGAGCACTTCTTTTGCGGCCATCTTTTTCATGATCAAGTTTGTGGTGCCTATGTTTGCCGATGTGTTTAAGCGCTTTGGTGGAAAATTGCCTTACATTACTTCACTCATTGTAAGCTTTTCCGATTGGTTCGACCGTTATATTTACCTGATTTTATTGCTGATCGTAGCCGTCATAGCCTTTTATTTATTGAGCAAAAAAACAGCCTGGTTCAAGAAATGGTCTTCGTTAACATTGTTGCGCATTCCGATCGTTGGCGATATCCTCAAAAAGATATACTTGGCGCGTTTTGCCAATACCATGCGTTTGCTTACCGGAACCAATACGCCTTTGCTACAGGCCCTGGGCATGGTGAAACAGATGATTACTTTTTATCCGATAGAGCAGTCGCTCACCTTGGCAGAAAAGGATATCCTGATGGGCAGCAGTTTGTCAACCACTTTGGCCAAACACGAATTCTATCCGGTTAAGTTTATCCAAATGATCAAGATTGCCGAAGAAGTGAACAAACTGGAGTATTTTTTCGAACAGCTGTCCAACCAATACACCGAAGAAGTAGAATATAAAACCAATGCCATTAGTGGCTTGCTGGAGCCACTAATCATTATCTTTTTGGGCTTGGCTGTAGGTGTGATCCTCATAGCGATGTACCTGCCGATGTTCCAGATGAGCAACAGTTTTTAGAGGTAGTTTGTCTAGAAGTGATTAAACTCTGGGAGTTAAAGCAACAAATAATATAGATAGGAGGTAACTATGCCAAAATTATATGAAAAGTGGAGCAAGAAGGTGATGTGGTGGGCAGCAAGGGTTTTAGAAGGCGATCCTTTGCTGGATAAGATAAATTTTATAGATCAAGCGATTGCTACTCATGAGCTTGGTCGCTAAGACTAAACAAGATATTGAAAGATTAAACTCGATGATGCAATGGAAATAATACCGAACCTGTCTGTTGGAAATTTACTGTTTAACGATTCAAGGGGTACGATTAGAGAAAAGCTAAAATTGCCTTACATTCAAGGTGTAAAAGGTCAGAAGGATGATGTTTTTAAGGAATATTACGACTATTTTAAAGCTCTGGGTCTTTTTGTCTATTTTGACGAGAGCGATAAATTATGGGCGTTTGAATTTTTTAATTCACAACCAACATTTAATGGGATAAATGTTCTTGATATATCCTACCAAAAACTCTTGGCTTATTTCTTTCAATTAGATCCAGGTCTTGAGGTTGGCTATAATGACTTTGTTTCCTTAAAATATGGCATCGGCGCAACTACTAACGACGATCCAGATGAGGAAAATGCCATGCCCGAAGCATTTATTATCTTTATAGAGGGTTATTATGATCGATTTTAATCTTGTACTAAAACTATAGCTATAAAACAATCATGATATCGTTTTTAATAAATGGCCAGTAGCCACTGAATTTTTGGTGCTTTAAAAAGTTTGGTTATGAATTAAGGATTGATGGCGATTTGTCTTTAATCTTGACTTTGAATTAAGTATCCAGTTTTAAGATGGGAGAAGGCTTTCTATGTTATTAGCACAAGTCTATCTAAAATCAATTTTCGCGCAGAATTACCATGCAGCACACCCCAAAAACAGACATAAAAGCCCTGTTTTCAGAATTGTAATATCCTTCCAAAACGCATGTTCATCCAGCAATTTGATGCGTTCGTCCTGCGAAAACCACTGTTGGGGAAAAAGTTTTTTTTATTCGATTTTTGTTTACATCTTGGTGGCAGATAAGTAACACGTCTATAAGCCCCAAAATTTATAGAAATCTAGAACGCAATCGAATAAATGAAACATCTACTCTTCTTTTTGCTGCTTTGCAGCATAGGCTCTTATGCCCAAACTTCAACCTCATCCACTGTTCCAAAGCTCAATGTGGTGCCAGCTTCGGCAGAGGCGGCCAGTTTTGCCAAGTATGGCGAAACGCCGGTTTCCCTCTATACGGGAGTGCCGAGTATTGGCATTCCGATTTATACCATCGATCTGAAAGGCATCAAGGTGCCTATTTCTTTGAGCTACCATGCGGGAGGCATCAAAGTTGATGAGATAGCTAGCAACGTAGGCCTAGGTTGGTCGCTGAATTTTGGCGGGTCGATCACTGCTAATGTAAACGGAATTCCTGACCAAGAGGCAGGTGGGTGGCTGAATGTGCCCAATATTTATCGCTTGCCACAAACAGGTAGCCTGCAAACGCAGTGGGGGGCATTAGATCCTTATCTTTCCGATCCAAAATACGATTTCATGACTGAAATTGCAGAAGATCATTATGACACGCAACCTGATTTATACTACGTAAACATCAATGGCAAATCGTTCAAGTATTTCTACGGCCAAGATGGAACCATCTATACCATGCCCTACCAAAATGTGAGGATTTGGCAAGGCAACGAAATTACAGATGAGAATGATAATGTATTCCAGTTTGTGGGGGCTGATCTTACCACCACGAATTATCAGTATTTTGGTGGACTTTCTGCTAACGGTGCCGCCCCAAGCTACCAGAGCAACGCCATGTATCCAGGTAAAATAAGCACACCTTTTAACGAAGAAATCAACTATACCTACGAAACCTATTCTTACAGCTTTAAAAACCAGCCTTCAGAAACGCGGTATAGCAGATATCCAGACCAGTACGGCTGTGCTGGGATTATGCCAACCAATACCCTTACCGAAAGTACCAGCCATGTAGCGGCTTCGAGGATAAAAAAAATAACCGCAAGTAATGGGGTGGAGATCAATTTCTATTACACCCAAAGCAGAACGGATCTGCCTGGTTCGGCGGCACTAACCTCTATTGTGGTAAAGAATGCAAATATCAATACGATAATTTCTACTTTTACCTTTACCTATGGCTACTACGTTTCAACAACAGGGTCTACTGACCCTGATGATTATCGCTTGCGATTGGAAAGTGTACAAAAAGCAGGAGAAAACCCCTACTATTTTCAGTATAATGAAAGCCTGTTGCCAAAACGCCTCAGCAAATCACAAGATCACTGGGGTTTTTATAATGGCTCTGGCAACTCGACCCTGTTGCCAGCCAATGCCTACATTGGTTTTCCATCTGGAGGCAACCGAGAACCGTCTGCCTACACGGCGCAAAATGGTATTTTGACAAAAATTACTTATCCTACAGGAGGCAATTCAGAATTTGAATATGAATCCAATACGGTTCCAGCCTATACATTGCCCACAAGCGAATATGTGCTTCAAGGGGCCTATGCTTACGAATCGATAGATTCTACCGTCGTTGTTCCATTTACCGTTGGCCCTACCGCAAATAAGTTCTCTGTTAGATATAAAGGACCTTATGGAGGAGATCCTGAAACTGGACTCGTTTGCGATAATTGCGATGTACAAGTATTAAATGCCAGTCATCAGGTAGTATATAGCTTTGTGGGGCAATCGGCAGCGCAAGGTAACTTTATGGCACCTTTGGCTCCCGGCAACTATTTTCTTCAGATACCTTATGTTGGCTTAACCAATACTGGATATATTGAAGTTTATTGGTACGAATATAAACAGGTACCACCAACCACCACAAATAAGACTGTTGGCGGACTGAGAGTTAAGCGAATAACCGATAATCCTGTTGTGGGAACCAGCAAAAAGACCTATTATAACTATGATCTTTCAAATTCACCAGGTGTTTCTAGTGGCTTAAGTGGCTACGCGCCAAAATATGAATATATCCATAATAGGGAAGGGCTTAATGAAGATACGCAGACCTATTATGATTGCCTATTCTATGCCCAATCTACATCGAGCTTAACACCTATCGGACGTGTGCAGGGAGGCCCGGCGGCTTATACCGAAGTGAGTGTGTATGTGGAAGACCAGCACAAAGGCTATACGCTTAACCGCTTTTCGCATTTTGGAGATATTTCGGGCAGCCCGGATTACCCGTTTGGGGCCATGATCAGCAACGATTGGGTTGACGGCCTGCCATTAGAAACAAAAGAGTTTGCATGGAACGAAACATTAGCGAAATACCTGCCGGTTAAAAAAACAGTCAATACCTATAAAACGAGTTATGGAGCGAGTTCTACCTATCCGCACGAGTATGTAGTAAGAGGTGCAAAGGTGGCTTTGTATAAACCGGCAATTCCGCAACGCTTTCCGCAGAATGGTCCTGCTCCAAGAGGGCCCGAATTTGTGGTAAATTATTTTAACCTTTATTCGTCGTGGAGTTTTCCAATGGGCAAAACAGAAACCCTATACGATCAGGCCGATACCACAAAGACCATTACCACAAGTTATCAATATTTTTATGATAATCCGGCCCATATCCAGCTAACTAGGCAATTGTCTAACAAAAGCAATGGGGAACAAACCCTGGTTTCGCTCCGTTATCCAAAAGATATCAATCCGCTGTCGAGCTATTACTCCAATCCGGTAGTAGAAAAAAGAATCTACACCAAAAATAGCACTTCAACCAAACTCATTGGTGGTGAGCTGACTACCTATAAAAATCAGCCGGGAACTTTTCCCGAAAATTATTACGGATTAGAGTTGACACAGCCCATAGATTCGGTGTCTTTCCCTGCCTATACAGGAAGCACCATCGCAAATGCTTATAAAAATAGGTTGAGTTATGGTTATGATGCCAATTATAACCTGGTATCCCTGGTTAACGACCAGCAAAAGAAACAGGGCTTTAAATGGGGCTATAACGGCACTTTGGTTTTGGCAGCTGCGACTAATGCACTCGATACGGAGTTTTATTATGAAGGCTTTGAAGAAACGGGAACTGCAGGTAATGCCCATACAGGTAAAAAATCGAGCGGAGGAGCCTATACCGTTAGCTGGACTAGGCCCAATAGCCGCAGTTATGTGATTAGTTATTGGTATTTCGATGGTAGCTGGAAGCAAAAGGTAGAACCCTATACTGGAAACAGTATGACCTTGTCTTCAGGCACGGCTTATGACGATGTAAGTATTTATCCTGCCGATGCTCAGCTCACTAGCTACACCCACGATCCATTAATCGGCATTACCAGCCAAACAGATACCAAGGGCCTAACCACCTATTTCGAGTACGACACTTACGGACGCCTGCTGTACGTGAAAGACCAAGACAAGAACATCATCAAAAGCTACGACTACCACTTCAAGAACTAACGCCCCATGAAGAACATCAGACTATTCCTTCTGGCTTCGCTTTTCCTGTCGGGAACGGCCATGGCCCAGCAGCATATCACCCTGTCAAGCTACACCGGGCAGCCGGAAATCAAGGCAACGGGGAGCGTAACCCTTGCCGACGGGTTCCAAATCCCATACGGCAGCAGCGTGCGCATCTATACGGGTGCCAGCTTCCAGCTCTGCAACCCGCTGGCGTCTTCGCCGAGCGCGAACCAGAACTACGTGCTCTCGAGGGTATTCAGGGTCGCCGGGGTAAACAGCGCGAACATCAACGCCTCGCGGAACGCATGCGAGGAGAACCAGACCGTCCAGTACATCGACGGGCTGGGCAGGCCCCTGCAGGCGGTAACGGTACAGGGGAGCCCGACCTTTGCCGACCTGGTGCAGCCCGTGGCGTACGACGCGCTGGGCCGCGAGGCTGTAAAATACCAGCCTTATACCATTGCCGGCAACAACGGCGCCTACAGGCCGGGCGCCATAGCCGAGCAGCTGGGCTTCTATACGGGCCAGCCGACAGGTTCCGGCATCAGAGCTACTGCACAGCCGTTTTCGCAGACCGTGTTCGAGGCCAGCCCGCTGAACAGGGTACTGGAACAGGGCGCTCCGGGTGCGCCGTGGCAGCCCTACAGCGCCTCCATTGCAGGTTCGGGACATACGATCAAACCCGGCTACGCCATCAGCGATGCCGCGGATGCCGTGAAGCTCTGGACGATAAACGCCTCGGGCGCTGCCACAACGGCAAACTACCTGCCGGGCACGCTCTACAAGACCGTTTCGAAGGACGAGAACTGGACCGGCGGCAAGGCAGGCACTACCGAAGAGTTCAAGGACCTGGAGGGCAGGGTGGTACTGAAAAAGGTCTGGGAGACGGAAAGCGTTGCGCTTTCCACCCAATACCTGTACGACGACATGGGCAGCCTGCGCTACGTGCTGCCGCCAGCGGTAACAGCCAGCAGCTTCACGGAAGCCGATGCCGTATTCAGGAACTACATCTACGGCTACCATTACGACGGCCGGAAGAGGATCATCGAAAAGAAGATCCCGGGCAGGGGCTGGGATCACCTGGTGTACAACAAACTGGACCAGGTGGTGCTGACGCAGGATTCGGTGCAGCGCAC
>JBCNPG010000279.1:0-4925 GCA_039593445.1 Pedobacter sp. | reverse complement strand
CAACCGGAAAAGTAGTGGTAAACAGCTATATCAACGGTGTCATCAAAGGAACTTTCGAATGTGTGGCGCCAAATGAGGATAGCACGCTCAACACCAAAGTAACGCTTACGGAAGGGAAATTTGAGATCAAACTGCAGTAGTTTTTTTTACAAAACTTTTCCAATTTAATGGAAGCCAAATAGCTTTATAGTGCCGCTTTGATCAAATCTACCGAGCGCGCAACCACAGCTTTGTCTTGGTTCATAATAATTGGCCTTTGGATCAATATGGGATGATCATGCATGGCTTGCAGCCACTCTTCGTCGCTTAGCTCAAGTCCTTGATATTTTTCCAAATAAACAGCCTCCTGGCTTCTGATCAAATCGTGTGGCGAACAATCCAGCTTTTTGACAATTACCTTGAGTTCTGCTACGCTTGGCGTTTCGTTCAAATATTCGATTACTTCGAAGGGTTGTCCGCTTTCGGCTACAGCCTTTAAAGCAGCATTGCTCTTGCTGCAGCTGCTGTTATGGTAAATGGTAATCATCTTTAGTTTTTGCCGTACCAATCGTGCTGGTCTATCCTTGTAATTTCAGGCTTCCCGATCTCGTTAAGCAATCGGCGAGCGCCCACCAATGTAGTGCTCTGCGCATCATAATCGGCTGCCGTTGGCACCAGACTGTTGATCTTAACCATGCCTGCCGACTGGATAAACTGGCCATTGCCCATGTAAATGGCCGTGTGCGTTACCCTGCCTCCGTTAACTCCCCTACGCTTGGCTGCCGAAAAAAACAGCAAATCGCCGGGTTGCAGGTTATTGAGGCATTTAGTTATACTGATGTTATCGTTTTCGAGCACATCAACCGGATCGCCTACCAAGGCTTGTTGTGAGGCATCCCTGGGAATAACAATCCCGTTGAGGAAATAAGCCGTTTTGGTAAAACCACTACAATCTACCCCTTTTATAGAAGTTCCGCCCCATAAATAAGGTACGCCCAACAAGGTTTGTGCAGTGGCCAGAATAGCATCGGCATTGGGGTTGGGGCGACTGATCCACTGGCTGTACAATTTGGCCTGGGCTTGTGGCAGGTAGGCAATGCGGCCATCTGGATAGCCAATTTTATAAAAATCCTTCTCCTGCCCCAACAATTGCAGGATATTGCCACTCACCAAATCCGACACCCTTTTCGAGCTCGTATTGGCTTCACTGTAGCTATGTCCATAATCGGCCACAAAAACAACCTTGCTTGCCTTTTGCCAGGCTTCAAACCGGGTTTTATCCATCAGGCCTATGGCACCTCCATCTGTCCACGACAAATAGCCATCGGGGGTTTGTACCAGATAGAAACCTCCTTGCTTCTTGAAAACCTTTACAGGAGTGCCCAATAACATTTGAGTCATCAGTTCTGCCGCATTTTGCGGATGGGCCCTGTTGTTGCAGACCGAAAGATTGGCTACCCCATATTCGAAGCCATTTAATTCTTTAGCTGGCAAGAGCACCGCAGTGAATTTGACCGAGGAAGCTGCTGGCCTTACTCGTTCAAATTGGCTCAATGCTTCCTTCGAAGTACTTTCGAGCCTTGCCGAGTCGCCCTTTAGCTGCAAATTGAAATAGATAGCCCGCTTATCTGGAGCATATTCTTTCTGTATTTCAATGGCTTTAGCCCTGTAGGCACTCGTATCTGTTTGTGCGCTGGCCATAGTCCAACACATGCACAAAAACAATCCTGTGTAAAAGCTTCTCATCTGCTTGTCAATTGAACAACTAAGTTACGCAAACTTGCTTCTTTAATCCGAATGCTTGGATAATTTAATACTCAAACTTGAGGTTTTGGCCTTGGCTCTGCAAACAGTTTCTCTAAAATTTAGTTATATTAGCTATAGTGCTCTTAATGTATACCTGAAGATTATTCGCATGCTTAAAAAACTCCCGCTGCCCTTTTGGACCATTGCCCTGCCGATTTTGGCCTGGATTGCCTACGTTAGCCCGATTAGTGGCTTGGGCATCTTTTATGTCATTATTCTAACTGCTTTGCTGATCGGTAGCGTTTTGGCCGCCGTACACCATGCCGAAGTTGTTGCACACCGGGTTGGCGAGCCTTATGGAACCTTGCTACTGGCCTTGGCCATTACTACCATAGAGGTTGCGCTGATTGTTTCGTTGATGCTGACTGGCGGACCAGAAACGACAGCTTTGGCAAGAGATACGGTTTTGGCTGCCGTGATGATCATCCTAACGGGCATGATCGGCATCTGCTTGCTGGTTGGTGGCGCCAAATTTAGGGAACAGGAATTTAGCTTAAGCGGTGTAAGCGTGGCCTTGGTAGCCTTAATTGCCATTACTGTACTGACGTTGATTCTTCCAAACTATACCACCAGTACGCCAGGTCCGTTTTATAGCCAGGTGCAACTGGGCTTTGTGGCCATCATCTCCCTTGTGATTTACGGCGCATTTGTACTGACCCAAACGGTTAGGCACCGCGATTTCTTTTTGCCACCAGGAGCAGATGGCAACGAAGATGAGCATGCGGCTCCTCCTACTCAAAAAACAGCATGGCTGAGTGGCCTTTTATTATTGGTTTGTTTGGGCATTGTGGTTTTATTGGCCAAAGCCTTGGCACCAGACATTGAAAAAGCGGTAATCAATGCGGGAGCGCCGAAATCGTTGGTGGGTGTAATTATTGCCGCGGTGGTACTTTTGCCCGAAGGTTTGGCTGCTTTTGCCGCTGCCCGAAAAAACAGGCTGCAAACCAGCTTGAACCTGGCTTTAGGTTCTGCCTTGGCCAGTATCGGACTAACCATACCGGCCGTTGCCATTGTTGCAATATTGACCGGAATGACCATTACGTTGGGCATAGACATGAAAGCAACCGTACTGTTGCTCTTGTCGCTGTTTACCATTATGCTATCGTTGGCTACCGGAAAAACCAATATGCTGCAGGGCGTGGTGCTGCTGGTTATTTTTGCTACCTATCTTTTTACAACCATCGCCCCTTGATTTGGATTGGCCACTATTTTTTTAAACCATTCTGATTAGCTAAATTGCCGGCTTTTGAATTGAATGAGTCGCACCAATATCCGTCCTGCCTCCATATACCTGGCCTTATTTTACCGTTTCCTGTTGTTAATGGCCATTTATTCACTTTGCCGCCTGGGGTTTTACCTTTGCAACCGGTCGTTGTTTAACCATTTGGATTCTGGCGAATTGGCGTATGTATTTCTGGGAGGACTTAAATTCGACATTTCGGCCCTGTTGTACATCAACTCGCTGTATATAGTGCTACAGGCCATTCCTTTTCCTTTCCGCTACCGCAAAGGCTACCAGCGTTTTTGCCAATGGCTGTTCGTCGCAAGCAACAGCATTGGCATATTGGCCAACTTTATAGATTTTGCCTATTACAAATACACCCTCAAAAGAACAACAACAAGTGTATTTTCGCAATTCAGCAACGAGCAGAACAAACTCAAGCTGACCTTCGATTTTTTGATCGACTATTGGTACCTGCTCCTCTTTTTTATCCTCCTTATTTACGGTTTTATCAAACTTTACCAATGGATTAAAGTACAACAGGCTCCAAAATTCACTTGGCAGATCTACCTCGCCCATACCCTGGCCTTTGTACTTATTTTGGGATTATGCATCATTGGCATGCGTGGCGGTTGGCGCCATAGCACACGGCCTATTACCTTGAGCAATGCCGGCGATTTCGTAAAATCGCCCAACGACATGAGCCTGGTACTCAATACGCCGTTCACCATCATGAAAACCCTTCAATCTGCCAACCTGAAACCGGTTTACTATTATAGCGAACAGACGTTAGACAGTCTCTACAATCCGATCCACCTGCCCGAGCACAAAGCACCGTTCAAAAAGCTGAACGTAGTTTTCCTCATTATCGAAAGCCTGGGCAAAGAACATGTAGGCGCTTTGAACAAAGACCTGCTCAATGGGCAGTATAAGGGTTATACGCCATTTATCGATAGCTTAGCCGAGCAAAGTTTTACTTCTACCCGGACCTATGCCAATGGCCGCAAGTCTATCGATGCGTTGCCATCCATCATTTCGGGCATCCCTTCTATCCGTGAACCATTTGTGCTTTCTACTTATTCGAGCAACAAAACAACCAGCATGGCCAAGCTGTTGGGCGACGAGGGCTACGAAACGGCCTTTTTTCATGGGGCACCCAACGGATCGATGGGCTTCTCAGCCTACACCAACCTGGCGGGCATCAAAAAATACTACGGCAAGAACGAATATAACAACGACGCCGATTTTGATGGAATTTGGGGCATATGGGACGAACCTTTTATGCAGTACATGGCCAAAACCATCAATACCTTTAAGCAGCCTTTCTTTACGGCTTTTTTCTCCGTTTCTTCGCACCATCCGTTTAAGGTTCCCGAAAAATATGCAGGAAAATTTCCTAAAGGCCCTCTGCCGGTGCAAGAACCCATGGGCTATACCGATATGGCCATCGGCAAGTTCTTCGCTACCGCATCCAAAATGCCGTGGTTCAAAAATACGCTGTTTGTACTTTGCGCCGACCATGCCACGGTTTCATACCTGCCCGAATACAAAACGGTTGCCGGCGATTTCTCCATCCCGATTTTATTCTATTATCCGGGTGGCGACTTAAAGGGTCGTACCGACAAAATGATCCAGCAGATAGACATCATGCCTACCGTGCTCAATTACCTTAACTATAACAAACCATACTTTGCCTTTGGATTTGATGCCCTTAGTGTGCAAAAAAACAATTTTGTAGTGAACAACAACGATGGCACCTTTAGCTTTTACCTGGGCGACTACCTGATGATGCACAACGGCAAAAAGGCGCTAGCGCTGTACGATTTAAAAAACGACCGCCTCAACAAAACCAATTTGGTTGACCAACGGCCAGAAATACAGCAAAACATGGAAAAATACCTCAAGGCTTTTATCCAGC
>JBCNPG010000278.1:0-4932 GCA_039593445.1 Pedobacter sp. | reverse complement strand
TGATCGTAACCGATACCATTCCGCTAAAGCAGCATAGCGATAAAATAAGAGTGCTGAGCACTGCCAAGTTGTTTGCAAAGGCCATTGCCAATGTAAACGAGCATGGTTCAATCAGCGATTTGTTTAGGGTTTAGCGAATAGACAGCGCATTGCCTCCAAGAGACGCTTTGAACGCTTAACGCAATTAAAAAAGAATTAATAACAATTAATATATATCAAAAATGAAAACAATCGCAATTAGCGGTTCTCTTAGAGAGAACGTAGGGAAACGCGATGCCAAAGAACTTCGCTACGAAGGTAAAGTTCCTGCGGTATTGTATGGTGGTAAAGAACAAGTACACTTTTCAATTACCAGAACCGACTTGAACGAGGCTATCTATTCGCCAGAAGCTAACTTTGTTGAAATCGAAGTTGATGGAAAAAAAGTAAAAGCTATCGTAAAAGATACGCAATTCCACCCACTAACTGATTTGTTGCTGCACGTAGATTTTCTACAACTGTTTGACGACAAAGAAATCATGATGGAAATTCCCGTGAAATTGACCGGAACTTCTCCAGGTGTTAAAATGGGTGGTAAATTGGTTCAAAAATTACGTAAGCTACGTGTAAAAGCATTGCCTAAAAACATGCCGCAAGTAGTTGAGGTAAGCATCGCCAAATTGGAAGTTGGTAACTTGTTCCGCGTGCGCGATTTGCAGGCTGCTGATTACTTTGTAACCAACACCCCAGAGGATACTATCGTTTCTGTAGGAATGTCAAGAGCATTGAAACAAGCAGAAAACGAAGCTAAAGGAAAATAAGCTCCAATAGCAGTAGGCAACAGAGCGGTACAGAAGAAATTTTGTGCCGCTTTTTTATTGGTGGCATTTTCGAAATTTGTAAAACGCCTCCAGTGCTTATCGAAAACTGCCAACTGCCAACTGAAAACTGGAACTAAAAACTACCAACTGATTCTTATCTTTGCACCATGAAGTACCTGATCGTGGGCCTCGGAAATATTGGGCCGGAATATGTGGATACCCGTCATAATATTGGCTTTAATATTGCCGATAAGCTGGTTGAAGAACTTGGCGGGAGTTTTGAACTGCTTAAATTGGCCTATTATGCCGAAGTGAGCTTTAAGGGCAAAAAACTGCATGTCATTAAGCCAACTACCTACATGAACCTGAGTGGCAAGGCCGTTAATTACTGGATGAAGGAATTGAAGGTAGCCCCCGAAAACGTGTTGGTACTGGTTGATGACCTGGCTTTGCCCCTAGGCAAGCTCAGGATGAAGCTTCAAGGCAGCAGTGCAGGGCACAATGGCCTCAAAAGCATAGAAGAAATTTGTGGCGGACAAAATTATGCCCGCCTGCGCTTTGGGATCAGCGATAACTTTAGAAAAGGTCAGCAAGCCGAATACGTACTGGGACGCTTTGACAAAGACGAGCAAAAAGAATTGCCTACCCTCATCAATAAAGGGGTAACCATGATCAAAAGCTTTGCAACCATCGGTCCGGCACAAACCATGACCCTTTACAATAAATAGTTCCTCCGGTATGGCTGTTTTATCTGGTAAAACGGCTTATTTTCTGGTGCAACACATTGGGTTTAAAAGGCTTGCTCACAATGTCGTTGGCGCCTGCTTCAATGGCAACTTCGCGGTCCATATCCAATACACCGGCCGAAAAGGCAATGATCGGGATGTATTGCTTGCCTGGTACATAGCCCGACCTGATTTTCTTGGTGGCTTCCAGACCATTCATGATCGGCATATAGGTATCCATTAAGATCAGGTCGTAATCGTTTTCTTTGAGGGCATCTAGCGCCTCTTGACCGTTGTTTGCGACATGCGTAGTTACTTTCCAGCTTTCCAGGATTTTCACGACCAAAAACTTGTTGATGGGGTTGTCTTCGGCAATCAATATGCGAACGCCATCCAAACTTGGCAGTTCGGTGGTTGTATCATTCTCTTTTACATCTTTTTTGCCCTCAACAAATTCGTACCATTTGGTAAAGCTAAAGGTGCTGCCTTTGCCTTCTTCGCTTTCTACCTCTAGTATTCCTCCCTTCAGTTCTGCCAGTCTCTTCACAATAGACAGGCCTAATCCGGTGCCTCCATACCTCGAAATGCGATGGTCTTCTACCTGCTCGAACGATTCGAAGATCTTGTCCTTAAAATCTGCAGCAATGCCAATTCCGGTATCCGATATCGAGAAGCGGATGTGCGCATTGTTGCTCTTTTTGTTCAGCACCTCTGCCTTGAACCGTACTTCACCTTCATTGGTAAATTTAATGGCATTGCTCAACAGGTTCATGAAAATCTGGTTCAATCGAAGCGAGTCGGCAATGATCACATCCGGCAGGTTCTCGTCTAGGTCAAGGATCAGGGCTATGTTTTTTTCACGGGCCTTGATGTTGAGCAGGTTGGTGGCTTGCGTAGTGAGCAACTTGATGTCGGTTTCGGCAAAGTTCATCCTGAATTTGCCAGCCTCGATTTTGGAAATGTCCAGGATGTCGTTGATAACGCCCAAAAGCGATTCGGATGAAACCTCCAACAACTCGAGCATTTCTTTTTGCTGTTCGTCGAGGTTGCTTTTTTTGAGCAGGTGGGTAAGACCAATAATTCCGTTAATCGGCGTTCTAATCTCATGGCTCATGTGCGCCATAAAGTTTTCCTTGGCCCCTTTGCCTTGTTCGGCTTCTTCTTTCGCCTTGATCAGGTCGGCCTGAAAATGTTCGAGCTGCAGGTTTTTCTGCTTGATTTCGCGCTGGCTGCGTACTACCTGTATAAAAGAATCGACCTTGGCCGACGTGATATAGGGATCAAGCGGTTTATAAAGGTAATCTATGGCGCCAACATTGAGGCCTTTAATGGCATATTTGGTTTCGATAGAAATGGCCGTTACAAAAATGACCATGATTTCTTGGGTGCGCGGGTTGTCTTTTAAAATCTCAACCAGCTCAAAGCCGTCCATTCCTGGCATTTGCACATCAACCAGGGCTATGGCAATGTCTTTTTCCCAGCAAATGCGCAAGGCCTCGTTAGGAAGGGTGGTGGTGATGATATTGATATCTTCCTGATGCAGCAGCGCTTCTAGCGCAACAATATTTTCAGCCTTATCATCCACAATAAGAAGGTTAATTTTATTCATAGCGCTATATTATTTTTTGATAGATGTTATTTTTTTTATCGATTACCTTAAAGTGTTTTAAGAGTTCTGTATTTCTGATGGTCTCTTTGCTGCCCAGGCACAGGAAACCGAAAGTGGCCAAGCTGTTGTAAAAAAGCTCGATAACCTTGGTTTGGAGTTCGGTGTTGAAATAAATGAGCACATTGCGGCAAACGATAACCTGAAATTCGTTGAACGGGCCATCGGTTACCAGGTTGTGTACAGAAAACAGGGTGTTTTTTTTCAATGCGCGTATCATGGAAGCGGCATCGTACTTGGCCGTATAATAGGCGCCAAGCGAATGGAGGCTGCCTGTTGCTCGGTAGTTTTCAGAATAAAGTTTCATTTGGCGCAGGTCATAAATCCCCTCTTTGGCCTGTTCAAGCGCATTTGGGTTGATGTCTGTGCCATAGAAAAAGCTGCGTTGATATAGATGGTGCTCTTTAAACAAAATGGCAAATGAGTATAATTCTTCCCCAGTTGAGCAACCAGCGTGCCACACTTTAATGTGCTGGTAAGAACTGAGGTAGGGGATGGCATGCGTAGCAAAGGATTTGTAAAAAGCGGGGTCCCTGAACATTTCGGTAACGTTCACGGTAATTTCAGTTAAAAAATGATCGAAATAATGCTGATCATTGGTCAATATATTCACCAAATCGGCATAATCCAACCTTTCCAGCTCCATGATCCGGCTTACCCGCCTTTTTAGAGAAGCCGTGCTGTAGTTTTCAAAGTCGAAGCCATGCACCTTTTTGATCAGGTGGATCAGCGACTGCAGCTCATTTTCGGAGATGGTTTCTTGAGTAGGGTCAGACAGGTTTCTCATGGTCTTGGTTAGCTAAGCCAAACACGCATCATCGACAACAGCTTGTCAACATCAACAGGTTTGGAAATATAGTCGTTGGCTCCGGCTTCAATACATTTTTCGCGGTCGTTTTTCATGGCTTTGGCGGTAAGCGCTATAATGGGTAGTTTTTCAAACTGCTTTTCCTGCCTGATGCGGCGCATGGCTTCATAACCATCCATTTCGGGCATCATAATGTCCATCAGCACCAAATCGATCTGCGGATTTTCTTCCAGCCGTTTCAGCGCCTCTACTCCCGTATTGGCAATGATAATGTTAATTTCGTAAAATTGTAGCGCACTTGAAAGGGCAAAAATATTGCGCATGTCATCGTCGGTTATCAAAATGGTTTTGTCCTTGAGCGCTTTTTCTAGCGTGGTAGCCCTTTTCTTGCCAGGTGCCGGAGGCGTTAGGCTTACCGCAGGCTGCTTGGCCTGTTTCTGCAACCTGTTCATGAAAAGGCTGACCTCATCCAACAGGCGATCGTTAGACTTATGGCTTTTGAGTACCATGGCTTCGGTATAGCGCATGATCTGTGCCATTTTGTCCTTGTCCAGCTCCATGGCCGTATTGATAATGACCGGAATATGTGTCCATGCCTCGTTAGCCTTGATCTGGTCTAAAAGGTCAAATCCGGAAATGTCGGGTAATTTCAAATCGAGGATGATACAGTCGAAAGTCTGTTCTTCCAAAATGGCAATGGCTTCTTTGCCGGTGTAGGCTTGCGAAACCTTGACGCCTTTTTGGATCAGCTGTTCTTTGAGCGTGTTGCTCTGCAAAACCTGGTCTTCTACCAATAGCACGTTGCTGAAGGTATAGGCATGTTGTTGGCCCAGCAGTTCAAAGGCATGATCTAGCTTCTCTTTTTCAACCGGTTTCTTTAAAAAGCCAATAGCTCCTTCTTTTTCGGCTTTGGCTACTTTTTCATCTCCCGCC
>JBCNPG010000277.1:0-4945 GCA_039593445.1 Pedobacter sp. | reverse complement strand
CGATATGTCGATTATCGGCGCAGTATTTGGCGCGGTGGGTACTGCCGGTCAGCGCTGCACGTCGACCCGTCGCCTCATTATCCACGAAAGCGTATACGAGGCCTTTAAAGAGAAATTGGTCAAAGCCTACGGACAATTGCGTATTGGCAATCCGCTAGACCAGCACAACCATGTTGGTCCATTGATTGACACCGATGCAGTTGCCAGCTATTTGGATTCGATAGCCAAATGCAAGGCCGAAGGCGGAAATTTTGTAGTAGAAGGCGGTGTATTAAGCGGTGGCGACTATGCTTCTGGATGTTATGTAAAGCCTTGTATAGCCGAAGTAAAAAATGATTATGAAATTGTACAGCATGAAACCTTTGCACCCATCCTGTACCTGATCAAATACAAAGACCTCGACGAGGCCATTGCTCTGCAAAATGGCGTACCACAAGGCTTGTCGTCGGCCATCATGACCCTCAACTTACGGGAAGCCGAGCAATTCTTGTCGGCACAGGGTTCAGACTGTGGCATTGCCAATGTGAACATTGGTACTTCTGGCGCCGAAATCGGTGGGGCCTTTGGTGGCGAAAAAGAAACCGGTGGCGGTCGCGAGAGCGGTTCGGATGCCTGGAAAGCCTATATGCGCCGCCAAACCAATACCATCAATTACTCGAATACCCTGCCTTTGGCGCAGGGCATAAAATTTGACCTTTAAAATTCGATTACACTTCCGAAGTTTTAAAAACTTCGGAAGTGTTTGCCAAATAAAAAAGCGCTCCAGTCTTGGGGCGCTTTCCTTTTAAAAAAACTGATAGGATATATGATGGGCTATTATTTTGAAAGTTTGGCTTCGTCGGCAATGATAATGCTTTCTAAAGTTTGTTTAACGGGAGCAACTTTGGCAATTAGTGGAGCTACGGCCTTTACGCTGGTGCTGTCGGCTACAAACTGATCCATGCTCATTTTGGCTTTTGAACCTAGTACGGCATAGTGTTCGGTAGTGCTGCCACTTAGTTTTAGGCTTGCGCTATCTTTAACCGAAGTGTACAAATTGATGGTACTGGCGTTGATATCGGCTTTGGCTGCGCCTTTTAGATCGATGTTCAGGTCAAGGAAGTTTACTTTTCCATGAGTTCTCACCGTTGCGTTATCGGTAGCTTCAATCGAGGCCAGGTTGCGTACATAAACCGCAACGGTTAGGGTTTCTTTTTGAAAAGAGCTGATGCGCAAAACGCCATCTTGTTGCTGTACCAATGCATTTTTAGAATAGTAGCTATCGTAAACTTTTACGCTTTCTGTAGGCGCTTGTACCAGGATCACTTCAACATTGCCTTTAACTTCGATTTTGTTGATGTTTTTTACTTGGTTTAACACGGTTACATTGCTGTTGTCTTTTACTGCTGTTGAAGCAAATGCAGCGCTGCTTAATACGACTAGTGATAAGGTGGCTGCGAATAAGGTTTTAATAGAGGTTTTCATGACTTTAATATTTTAAACTGTTGTATAGCTGTTAATTGTTTTTTGTTTGGCCCTGCCGTTCTTCTGGGCAGGTTTCGTAAATAAGACTGCAGCAGACGAGAAAAGTTGCACCTAAAATGGGCGTATTATACCAGCCTCGGGTAACGTTAGACGAACGCCTGTAATTTTTCGACGAACTCGGACAAAAAATTTTCGTCGATCAGCAACTATTTGATTTGTAAGACGATTGGATCGGCCTGCCCCATTAAATTCTCAGAATTTATGCCCTCGCTGTTTGAATAAAAAACAATTTGATGTATGTTTAACATTTTTTAGATGCCTAGCTTTTCTTTCTTTTAGCTTTTATTCAATGTTACGCGTAAATAGTTCCAGTCCTTGCCAAATCGTATATTCATTATGTAAGCATGAGTTTTTGGGCTATTTGATCGAACCGCACATTGTACAGCTTAATCCGCAGGGCGATTTCTCGCTCACCTACCAGCGCCTGTTTACGCATACGGCCAAGGAATTTGCCAAGCACCTGAGCGAGGTTGATTTTAAGCTGATCAAGATTCTGGACGAAACCGAGCAGGATTTCATCATCAAGAAATACCACAAAAAAGCCATTAGGCCCTTCGAGTTCTTCAGCAAGTTTTTTGACGAGAAGTTTTACGATAACGTAAGGCCCAAAATAGAAAAGAAACTGGCCGAGGTGCTGGAAATCCTCAAAACCAAGGATGGGCTGTACCTGATGGACAAAGACGGCTGGCCTGCCGAACGAAAAATAGACCTGGCCACCGAACCGGCTACGGTGCTTTTCCATTTCAGGCGCAGCGAAACCGAAACCCGCTACTTCCCTACCATCAAGTATCAGGGCATGCGCATCGATTTTATGTTTAAAGAAGCGCAAGTGGTATGCAACCAGCCCGCTTGGCTCCTGCTTAACGATGTGCTGTATTTCTTTGAACAGGATATAGAAGGCAAAAAGCTGATGCCTTTTCTCAATAAGCGCTACATTACCATCCCGAAGGCTACCGAAGCCACCTATTTCGAGAAGTTTGTGGGACCGCTGATCGAAAAATACCATGTTTATGCAGAGGGTTTCGACATCAAAACCGAAAAACTGGAAGCCACGCCGGTAATCAAGGTTATTTACGTTGACGGTGGCGTTTCGCAGCTGCAGCTGTATTTTAAATACGGGCAATATGCCTTTGCCATGGGCAACGACCAAAAGGTAACCGTAAGGCTGAGCAAGGAAAACGATAATTATACTTTTACGCGGATTAAACGCAACAGCGACTGGGAAAAGGAAAAATTTGTATTGTTGCAAAGCTTGGGGCTCAAAAAAACGAGCGCGCTTTTCCACCACCTCGAACTGCCCAACCTCGACGAGAGCCATAACCCTTCTTATGCCATCATCACCTGGGTAAACGAGCATATCGAAACACTAAAGGAGCATGGCTATGAAATTGAACAGGCCAACAGCAGCAAGCGTTTTGTTTTTGGCGCCAATAAAATCGATTTCGATATCAAGGAAGACAACGATTGGTTCGACATCAATGCCATCGTGTATTTTGGCATCCATCCCATTCCGTTTATTGCCCTAAAGCAGCATATTCTGCATAAAAAAAGGGAATTTATTTTGCCTGATGGCGACATTGCCATTATCCCTGAAAAATGGTTTACGCAATACAGCAGCTTGTTCAGCCTGGCCGATGGCAGCAAGAGCCTGAAACTGAAAAAGCATCATATTGGTTTGGTCAACGACTTGGCCGAAGACAGCTTGGCCAATGTAACCCTAGACCGCAAGCTGCAGCGCCTGAACGATTTTGAGCATATTGCCGACAGCGCCATGCCCACCCATTTTAAAGGCGATTTGCGCCATTACCAAAAAGCGGGCTACAATTGGTTCAGCTTTTTGCGCGAATACAACTTTGGGGGCTGTTTGGCCGACGATATGGGTTTGGGTAAAACCATCCAAACCTTGGCCATGCTGCAAAAGCTGAAGGAAGAAGACGAGCAAAATGGTACGCATAGCACTTCGCTCATCATCATGCCTACCTCCCTGATCTACAACTGGCTAAACGAAGCCAAAAAGTTTACGCCAAAACTCAAAATCCATGCCCATACCGGCACTTTCCGCAACAAGGACATCAGCCTTTTTGGCAAGTACGACCTGATTATTACCACCTACGGCATTACCCGCGTAGATGCCGAGCCATTGAGGGAGTTCTACTTTAATTATATCATTTTAGACGAGAGCCAGAACATCAAAAACCCTTCGTCTAAATCTTTCAAAAGCGTACGGATGCTCCGATCGCGCCATCGCCTTATTTTGAGTGGTACGCCGGTAGAAAATTCGGTGGCCGATTTATGGACGCAACTTACTTTCCTAAATCCGGGTTTGTTGGGCACGCAATCTTTTTTTAACGAAGAATATGTGCAGGCCATCGAAAAAAGGAAGGATGAAGAGAAGGCCAAAAAGCTACAGGCCATTATCAAGCCTTTTGTGTTGAGAAGGACAAAAGAACAAGTAGCCGCCGAACTGCCGCCCAAAACCGAGCATATTTTCTACTGCGACATGAGCGAAGACCAGGCGGCCGTTTACGAAAAAACCAAATCGGCCTACCGCAACGATTTGCTTACCAGCATGGACGATGGCACTTATGCCAAAAAACAGGTACAGCTGCTGCAAGGCTTAACCGCTTTACGGCAATTGGCCAACCACCCTGTCATGATTGACGAAGGCTACGAATCCGATTCGGGCAAGTTCGAGAACGTGGTGCATACGCTCGACAACGTGCTGAAAGGCGGCCACAAGGTGTTGATTTTTTCTCAGTTTGTGAGACATCTGGCCATTTTCAAGAATTACTTCGAAAAAGAACATATCCCCTATGCCTATTTAGATGGCAGTACCAAAAACCGTGGCGAAATTGTTGCCGAGTTTCAGCAGAATACCGACCTTAAGGTATTCTTGATTTCGATCAAAGCGGGTGGAGTAGGCTTGAACCTTACCCAGGCCGATTATGTATTTATCCTCGATCCGTGGTGGAATCCGGCTGTAGAACAACAGGCTATCGACCGTACGCACCGCATTGGACAAGAGAAAAAAGTGTTTATCTATAAATTCATTTCCAAAGACACGGTCGAAGAAAAGATACTGGCCCTGCAACGACGCAAGAAATCATTGGCCAATTCGCTGATTACCACCGAAGAAAGTTTCTTCAAATCGCTTAGTAAAGACGATATTAGGGAGTTGTTGAATTAGAAACCCATAAACTTCTTACGGATGAAAAAGATCGGATTGCTTATTTTCCTCTTGTTGAGCCTCAGTTTGGCCACTTTTGCCCAAAAACTTAACGAAAAAGAAAAGGCCGCATTTGACGATATTGCATTTTACAGGGCCAAACCTAACGATTATAGGGTAATTGTAAAATGGGTATCGCCAATCAGGTATAAAATCTATGGCGATACCAGCCAATACATCAAGAAGGAAGTTGAC
>JBCNPG010000276.1:0-4954 GCA_039593445.1 Pedobacter sp. | reverse complement strand
ACATGCTCATGCCGCGCCTGTCTGAAGAGGCATAACTTCCTGAAGTTTTGAAATCGTCGGCGGTCACGCCAAACAAGGTAGAAATACGACTTCCATAGCCATTATCGCCACAAAGCCTATTGTAAACGCCTATCAGTGCCGAATTGGTATAAGTAGTGCTTTCAAAAACCGTGGCTTCTGAGGATGACGAATCCGATTCGTAATCGAGCACTTTTTTACAGCTTGGGGTTAAGGTAATTGCTCCAATAGCTACAACTAAAAAAGCAATCTGATATTTAATTTTTTTCATTGTCGTAAGTATTGAGGATTAGAAAGTTAAGTTTAAACCTGCCAAAACAAACCTGCTGCGCGGATATGCCGCATAGTCGATGCCTGGCGTTAACGGATTTGAACGACGGGTATTGGCCTCAGGATCGTAGCCCGAATAATTGGTAAACGTATAGAGGTTGTTTACAGTGGCATAAACCCTTAGCCTCGAAATAAAGCCTGTTTTTTTAAGCATTTCGCTTGGCAAGGTATAACCTAGCGTAACGTTGGTAATACGCAGGAAAGAGCCGCTTTCAATCGCATACGAAGTCAATGCATAGTTACCTGTAGTCGGTGTCCATAGCGTTGTATTGGCATTCATTGCGGTTAGCTGTACCGGATCGGTTACTTTTACACCATTGGCATCGAAGTTTCTCCATCTGTCGTTCATGACGGCCAATAGGTTGTTGTCTTTGACGTTGTATTGCGAGGTAAACTCTACCTTGTTGGCATTATAAACCTTGTTGCCTACCGAGAAGTTCATGAACACGGTCAAATCGAAATTCTTATAGGCAAACTGGTTGTTAAAACCGCCCGTAAACTTGGGTTGCGAAGTACCTAGTACGGTTTTGTCGTCGTCGCCAATAAGCATGCTCGACGAACTCGATAGCTTTTTCACTTTCATATCGCCAGGTTGCGGATCTTTGTTGCCCAACAATACGCGGCTATTGGCAATGCCTGGCTTCAAAGTATATGTATAAACACCGGTTGAGGTATTTTGAGTATAGTTAAAATCATCAACGGTATAACGGCCATCAGACACAAAGCCGTAAAATTGGCCTACCGGCTTGCCTACCTCAACCTTGAAATCGGCCAAGCTGTTTACCCAACCCGATTGCGCTACGTAAGACTGTACGCCGTTTTGCAATTCCAATATCTTGTTCTTGTTAAACGAGAAGTTGATACCGGCATTGTAGGTGAAATCCTTTGTTTTAACTACTTGTGCATTCAACTGGATTTCCAAGCCCCTGTTTTGGGTCTTGCCCACGTTTTGTTGCTGTGTATTATAGCCATTAATTGGCGGAATATTGGCATTGAGCAATAAATCCTTGGTACGGTTGTCGTATAAATCCAAAGCGAGCGAAACGCGATTTTTGAACAAATCGATGTCAAAGCCCAAATTGCCCGAAATGTTTTTCTCCCAAGTGATATTAGGGTTGGCCAACACGCTGCCCGCAATAAGCCCCGTGGTTACCGAACCATCGGAAGCGGCATAGCCACCAGCCGTTGAATTAGCCGTGAACAAAGTACGGAACAAATCTTGGCCAATCCTGTTGTTGCCGGCAATACCGTAGCTAGCTCGCACTTTCAGGTTGCTTAGCCAATCCCACTTCAAATCTTTGATAAAATCTTCTTCAGAGGCCCTCCAAGCCAATTGTGCAGAAGGGAAATTGCCCCATCGCTTGCCTTTGGCAAAAAACGACGACCCGTCTCTGCGGAAATTCAAGGTGGCCAAATATTTGCCCAAATAACCATAAGAAGCCCTGGCAAAGAAAGAAAGCTGGCGCGAACCCGAAATCAGGGAAGTTGGCTTGTCTTGTACCGAACCTACCGGCGGTTCTGCCTTTTGGATGCTGGCAAAAGCCTCGTCGGCAGAAATATTGATCGGGAACCATTTGATGGTGCTGCTGTTCGATTTGATGTCTGATTTGTTCAGCTCTTCGCCCACCAAAAGATCTAAACTGTGGTCCTTGCCCAAATTAGGCCTGTAGTTTACGGTATTGGTATTGATGAAGGTCTGTAGGTTAGAATTATCCAATGTAATGGCAGGTAATCCGGCATTGTTTCTGGCCAGACCGCTCAAAGGACCATTAAAGCCATTGGTTTTCCTGTCGGTGAAGTTCATGCCCAAGGTCGACTTGAAATTCAGGTTCTTTAAAATCTGATAGCTTACGTAGCCGCTGCTGATCAAATCGTTGCGGTAATCGTACTTCAGCTCCTGGTGTGCCAGTGAAATTGGATTGGATAGCTGTGTAGCCAGATAATCTGCATCGAACAAATCGCCAGAATCTGAACCTCCAGAATACGGCTGGTAACGTACCGAGTTTCTCAAACGGTTGGTGCCCTGCGAACCGGTGCTCGAGGTACCTACGCCATCTACACGTTGGCGGCTATAGCGCACGTTAACGCCTACCCGAAATTTATCCGAAATGCGATGATCGAAACGGAAAGAGGCAAAAGTACGGCGAAAGCCCGATTCGAGCATGATACCGTCTTCCTGCATGTTGTTGAGCGTAAAACTGTAAGTGGTTTTATCTGTACCACCAGAAAGGTTCAGGATTTGGGTGTTGGAAAATGCCTGACGACCAAATACCTTGTCCTGCCAATCGATATTGGGTATGTTTTTATAGATGTCAAGATCGTCCCACGTGCCATATTTTTTGGTAAAGGCATCTTTTACATCTTGGGCGGTATTGTTGTTGTACAGTTCGTATTGATAGGTTACAAACTCGTAAGGGTTCATCACCTTGAGTTCGTTTACAATTTGCCTCACACCGGCATAGCCTTCCAAAGAAACGATGGTTTTGCCGTTTTTACCGCTCTTGGTGGTAATAATAACCACCCCATTGGCACCACGGCTGCCGTAAATGGCTGTTGAAGCCACGTCTTTGAGCACATCAATCGATTGAATTTCGTTTGGCGATAAAACCGACAGGGCGTTTTCTACCTGAATGCCATCAACGATGTAAAGTGGAGAGTTGTCGCCGGTTAACGAACTGCCTCCCCTTACCCTGATCTGAACTTCGGCACCGGGACTGCCTTCGGTTGTGGTTACCGTTACCCCAGCCAATTTTCCGGCTAAGGCTTCGGCGGCCGTACCTACCGGAAAACCGGCCAGATCTTTATCCGTTACGGAAGAAACCGAACCTGTAAGGGCTTCTTTACGCACGGTACCATAGCCAATATTGACCACAACTTCGTTCAAGGTGGTTGCATTTTCCTCTAGCGCAATATTAACCTGCTTTTTATCGCCTACCTCTACTTCTTTTTCGTTGTAGCCAATATATTTTACGACCAAAGTGGTGTTGCCTGTAGATGGGATGCTTAGTTTAAAAACCCCATTGCCATCGGTACTGGTAGCGATTTTGGTGCCTTTGATCATCACCCCAACACCGGGTAGTGTCGAACCGTTGGCCTTATCGGTTACCGTACCCGATATTTGTCTGGTTTGTGCCTTGGCTAAACTGATGCCCATAGCAAGCACACAAAAGAACAGTATAACTTTTTTCATACATTATTTGGTTATTTGGTTGTTTCCGGTCGACCTCTAAAGTCTTCCATTAACAAGTCTACATTGTTTTTCTTAGAATATAAGTGAGCCACAGGGTATAAATTTGTGCAATCGTTCCCGACAACGTTGCCAAAATCCAATCAAAAAAGTTATATTTAAACTTCTAAGAAAATCGTATTCTTATCAAATCATTTTTTTGTCGTTAAAAACCGTATAATTTATAGCGTTGAAGCATGTTCGAGCCCGTTACCATAAAAGATATAGCCAAGGCCCTAGGCCTATCCACTTCTACCGTTTCAAGAGCATTAAGAGATACCCACGAGATTAGCGCCGCCACCAAAAAAATGGTGCTCGATTACGCCAAGGAAATCGGCTATCAGCCCAACCCCATAGCGCTTAGTTTAAAAGAAAGACGAAGCAAGTCTATTGGCGTGGTGGTAAGCGAGGTAGCCAACAGTTATTTTTCGCAAGCCATTAACGGCATCGAATCCATTGCCTACGACCGCGGTTACCATGTTATCCTTTCACAAACACACGAATCATATGATCGCGAGGTGGTGAACGTACAGCATTTGGCCTCTAGGTCTGTAGATGGGCTTCTGGTTTCGTTATCTTCGCAAACCAAGGATATTTCGCATTTAAAGCAACTGCACGACAAGGGTTTGCCGATTGTCTTCTTTGATCGCGTAGCGGAAGAAATCAATACGCATAAGGTAATTGCCAACAATGAAAAAGGGGCTTATGAAGCCACAGCCCACCTGATCAGGTCGGGCTACCGCCGTATTGCGCACCTAACCAGTTCCAACCAACTGTCTATCAGCATCGAGCGCCTTTCGGGCTATGAAGCGGCGCTGCAAGACCATGGCCTGAGCGTTAACAATGACTACATTAAACATTGCCCGCATGGAGGCATGATTTACGAGGAAACGGAAAGCAAAATCAAAGAGCTTTTGGCATTGGATGAAAAGCCAGATGCCATTTTCGTTGCCGGCGACCGCCTAAGCACGGGTTGTTTAAGCGTTTTCAAAAACCTCAATATTTCGATGCCCGACGATATGGCCATTGCGGGCTTTAGCAATTCGGATGTGCTCGATTTGTTTAACCCTTCGCTTACTTCCGTACGCCAACCTGCCTTCGAAATCGGCAAACTGGCTACGCAAATGCTGATCCAGTTGATTGAAGCCAAATACCCGGTTGAAGAATTTGAGAAAAAGGTATTGGACACCGAGTTATTTGTTAGAAATGCTTAATTTTTAATTAATTGCGGATTTCACGAACAATACTTTCGAAGTTTTAAAAACTTCAAAAGTGTCTATTTTCGGGACGTGCCATCTTGCAACCGACAGCCTAAGGTTGTGGCAATTTATAGGCCTGCCTGCCCAAAAGCTTCCATTCCTTACCCTGTTTTTGCCATAC
>JBCNPG010000275.1:0-4971 GCA_039593445.1 Pedobacter sp. | reverse complement strand
ACCAGAGAAAAGCACATCGCTTGCCAACAGGTCATAGCCCGGCTGGATTACATATACACCATTGGCGTTAACGCCTGGAGGCAAAAATGGAGAATTTGTGCCCGGTGCCAAGCCAACCAATACCGTAATGGCATAAGTAGGTTCTAAACGTTCGGTCATGTTGGCATCCTTGTAAAAACGGATCATGTAGCTGCCGCGTATTTCTGTGCTCCAATTATCACCGTTATTTTCTTCTACGGTATAATCATCTTCCATTTCAAGATGGGCATAAACCTGTGCGCGACCTGCCAGGCTACAAAAAATAATGCTGAGTACTAAAATAACTTTTTTCATGTTTTGAATGATTAAGTTTAACTTTTACTAAAGATATAACACCATTATTAGCTATATATTAATAGATTATGAATTAAATAGACTCAGCGATGTATTGTGCTCCAAAGCGATCGGTAGCTATCACTTTAACCTTTTTAACTGATGGCGCAAAGTGTGCCAAGAACAAGTGGTCGGTATTGCTCGGCTCGGCAAATGTCCTGCCCGCAGGCAACTTGTCGCCCTCATAAAGCTGCTTCGCCATGGGGTCGACGCCTTTCTGTTGCTCCATCTGGCCCATGGCCTTATCATCGAGGAAGTATTCTACCTTCCATTCGGGATCCCAGTTCCAAACATTGGCTATTAGGCGTTTCTGGTTGGTCAGTTCATCAACGTAAATGCGAACCTGTTCCTTTTGATCGAGCCCTGTTCCCTGATAATGCCATTTCAGTTTGTTTCCTTCAACTTGATATACTCCATAACCTCTTGGTGTACCATCTTCGCAAATCGGACCCGTCCACCAGGCACCACAAACCGTACCGTGGTTATGTTCAAAAATACCATTGGTAATTACGTTACGGTTGTAGTGCGTGTGCCCCGACATGATATGCACATTGCTATACCCTTTAAGCAAAGCATAAAAATCTTTATTGTTTTTAACCGCATTATGCACCGGAATATGCAATGAAATTATCACCAAGGCATCTTTGGCTACATGTTTTAGGTCTTTCGCCATCCAATCTAGCTGGGCTTGGGTAATAAATCCGTCGTATTCCCTTTCCCTGCCCAAATAGCGGACATCGTCTAATACAATGTAATGCGCCTTGCCCCTGTTGAAAGAATAATAGGTTGGTCCATAATACTCGCTAAAGGTTTTGTCTGAAGTTTCATCTCCGCCTTGGCGATAGTCCATATCGTGGTTGCCCAGGGCCTGAAAAAACGGGATGCCCATCTGTGCCACGGCGGCATCATAATCTGAGAACAAGGCTAAATTATCCCAAACCAAATCGCCTACGCCAATGCCGTGTACCAGAGCAGTATCCATAGCTTTAATGGTTTTGATGGTATCAGGTACCGATGTACCCAGCATTTGGGCCACGTCTTTTTTGTTTTTCACCTGTGGATCGGCCCAGATGATAAAATTATGCTTGTTATCGTCTTGCTTAAGTTTCTCGAGTTCGAAATTGTATTCGGCTTTATCACTTAGCACGTGATAGTGTCTCGAAATATGCTTTTCGGTAATAAATTCATAGCCTGCCGGAACGCTGAGCCACACAAACTTGGCCTTTTCGTTAGGTTCAAAAGCGTAGTTTCCGTTTTTATCGGTTACCACCACGCTAAAACCATCTGATACGATTACGCCAGCAATGCTTTTCTTGTTCTTATCGGTAATACGGCCTGTAATTTTGCCCGCTTTTTTGGCGTTGCCGATGGAATAACCTTTTAAGCTGATTAAAAAAGCAGTAGTGAACAGGCCTGCCTTCTGTAAAAATGATCTTCTATTCATGTTAAAATGTACAATATGGATTTACATAGGCATCTCGGTTTACACCGGGATGCCTTCCAGGTTTTTATTTTAATTCCGTTGCATTGGTCGTTTCGATCTCGCTGATGGCCGAAGTGCTGCTCAGCTTGATGTGAATATGCGACCTGGCTTTTACCCACTTGCCTAATGTAGTATCGAAAACACCGCCCAAGGCAAACCAATACCCTTGTCCGGAGCCATCAGAAGCGCCTGCATTGGGCTGATAGGTGAATTTTTGCGTATTTGATCCCGAAAGGAAAAAGGGTTGTACTTTATTGGTATTATGATCAACTACATCGTAAACATCAGTGTTGCCTATGCGATAGCCGGTTTGACTGCCTGCATCGTATAAGCTGCCTCCGTTATGCACAAAAACCACGTCAATCGGAACCGTATTCTTATCAACAGATAGGCCACGGAATACGGCTATACCAAAAGCATTGCCACTGTTGGCCAACAAATTGGTAGTTGAACTTCCCCTGGTCGTATTTGATGCGTTGAAATATGGGCTATTGGTGTTATAGGCTGCCGACCTGATCCATTTTGAAGTGGCCATCGAGGTAGATCCAGCGCCATTGATCAGCTTGTTGGAAGCCCCCACATAAAAGAATTCGCCTTTTGATACAGTACCAGAAGTCAGCTCTAGCTTATAAGTCTTGCCACTTCCAGTTGCCCAGCCTTCAGCGGGAACACCAAGCGGAACCGTGGTACCCGCATTATTGTTGGTCACTATGGTGAATTTGGTATCTGCAAAATTGATGTCTTTTGTAGCCCTGCATTGGATATATTCGGCGTTGGTATCGCTGCCTTGAGGGTCGTTAATGAAGCCGGTAATGATAACTTCGGGCACGTCACGCGTAGCGCTCAGGGTAAAAACATCGTCAATGGTACGAATACAGAAGCGTGGCACCAATTTACCCTCTTGCAAACTGTTAAACACAATGCCTTTGTAATCGGCAGAATAAGGTGGCTTTAAATTAGCGAAAACGGCATTATTCTGGGTAAAAAGCGTAATATCTCCTGTACCGTCATTCAATGTTTTGCTACCCGAAAACACGTCTGACGAAGCCAAGCTTGGATTATAGGTACCTTTCCAAATGTTCAAAAACGTACATTCATACTTGTCTGGCTGACTTTGGATCAGGTTAACGAAGCCCCTGTTGAGGATCAGCTTTCTGCCCGAGGAAATCTTGGTTACATTGGCACCAGCAATGCCAGTAATTTCCAATATGCCATCTACCCTTTTCAAAACACCGCCTTCTATTTTTACATGCACCGAATCGCCGGGCACATATTTGGCGGCATCGGCACCGATGTTGATGGCAATGCCACGCAGCGAATCGATACCATTCCCTGTTGCCCTTAAGTTTTGGACAACCAATAAACCAGCTGGCATATTGTTGCCCGAATGATCGGAAATCACTTGCCCTTTTAAAGAAGTGGCCGCCCTCATGTTCTCCTTGGTTAAGGTAACATCGCTACCTCTGTATAATTTGCGCAAATCGAAATTGGCAATAAAGTCGCTTGGTGTACTTATAATGTAATCGTTATCTCGCTTGCATCCCATCCAAAGGGCAACAACAGCTGCCATGACGAAACAATTTATCAATATCTTTTTCATAAAATCTTATGTATTATTCAGGAATTAAGGTTTTTGCCACCAAACACGGGTACTGATTTCGTCGGGACCCTGCGCAGCCACCGCATTTTTATAGCTGGTTGGATTAGCCGATTGGCTGATGAGCGGATAGCTCATTCGGGCAGGCATTACGCCACCATTGGCCAAGCCGGTTCCTTTGGGCAAGATGGGATGGCCGGTACGGCGATATTCATACCACTGCTGAAAATCGACCAGGAACATGGCATAATACTTTTGGCGATGGATCATTTCCAATTTGCTGTTGCCATTGATATCGGTATTGTCCAAAGGCAGGTAATCCAACCATTCGATATCGGCTGCACTGATGTAGTCTAAAAAGACCTGATCACTTGTTTTTGAGATATAAGTTGGCATCCAATAATTGATTCCATCAACAATGCCTTTATTGTAATAAGCCTCGGCACTGCCATTGATCCAGCCTCTTGCTGCCGCCTCGGCCAGGATAAAATCAACTTCGGCGCAATTCATGATAATGCCGGTATAAGGATCTGTTTGTAGTGTAATGGCCGCATTCTGCGCATCGGAATAAAAATAGGCCTGTTTGGGCATGCCCGTGCCCGGTGCATAGCCACTTGGCACGCCTACATAGCCATTTGGCCCCTGAGCCACCCCGAAACGAGGAACCCCGCCCTTGCCTAAATCGGACCTCATACGCGGATCGCGCCAATTCACCAATCTTTCTAAAAAGAAACTGGTAATCGCTGTGCCCCTAAAATCGACTGCCCTCACGCCTATCATAAACGGCGAGGAATAGACTGCAGTGCTGCTGTTGGTACCGTTCCATAATATTTTGGCAGTATGGTCATTGTTTTCCATGATCGGATATTTGCCAGGGTTGGTGTCAATCATCTCCTTGATCTTTGCAATAACCTGCGCCGAAACTTCCGATTTGCCCGAAACGCGCAACAGCAACCTCAAATACAAGGAGTTGCCAAACCTTCTCCATTTATTTACATCGCCTTTATATACCGGGTCGCCGGTTGGGGTAATGGCCGTACCAGCTTCTAATAAAGTATTTGCTTCTTCCAGTTTTTTGAACAGGTCTAGATAAATATCCTTCTGTTTATCAAATGCCGGCTCGTAAACCCCTTCTTTGCCTTTGTTGGCTTCAAAATAAGGCACATCGCCATAGGTATCAGTCAGGAGCTGATAAACCCAAGCCTGGGTAATGAGCGAAATGCCCTGGTAAGACTTGTTCAACGTGGCGGGTTGGCTGGCAATGGTATAAATGTCTTTCAGGTTGGTGAGCTCTGGATACCACACATTCCAGGTATAATCTGACCACGAACGCCTGTAATCGTACCTAAAAACCTGTGCTTCTGCATCGCTAAGCGCCACCGTAACCTGCATCAACTCATTGTTGAACGAACGGTTACGCGACATGTTGGCGTACAAGACATTAACCAATGCGGGTGCCAACAGCTGGTTTGCGGTTGTAGTGCCCTTGCCGATCGGATCGGTATTGATGGCTTCAAAA
>JBCNPG010000274.1:0-4974 GCA_039593445.1 Pedobacter sp. | reverse complement strand
CCGACCAATCCCTCAGCGCCCTGCGGTCCTGTCAATCCGATGGGTCCCTGTGGGCGTGTATTTCCGGTATCGCCTTTGTCACCCTTTGGTCCAATGGCTCCCTGTAGTCCGATCAATCCCTGTACACCTTGTGGTCCGGTTAATCCTATCGGTCCCTGCGGACCGGTATTTCCGGTATCGCCTTTGGCACCTTGCGACATTTTGACCCATTTGGTTCCGTCGTTATAATAGATGCCCGGCGAAACATCGGCTACCGTAGCCATATTATACACCATCATCCCTGCTACATGTGCAGATAAGGGAAAGGCATCCGTAGTTGCTTTTAAAGAGATTCTGGTGTGCAGTAATCCTTTGCTGGTGCTTTCCAGTTCCAATATGGCATCTTTGCTGGGTAAGTTAACACCAGCAATGGTTCCATCTTTAATTTTTTGCTGGGCAGAAGATAGCGAGCTGCAGAATATCAGTGCCGAAGCACCCAAAAGTACTTTTTTGATCATGCGCATTTAAATTTAGTTTACTGCTCTAAATGTGCGCCTATCGCTTCGTTGATCAGGAAAAAAGATAACCCAAAAAATCTAAATGTTACGATCGAAACATTTAAATCCTAAAAATTAGGAAATAGATTGCCAATGGCATTTTTAAGAATACATTGCTAGACGTAATTGGATTTGAGAGCTGATTAGATGAGGATAGGCGATGTTAATTTAGATAAATGTTTTATGTTACGACAAATATATAACATAAAATTAAAATCTGAAAACTGTCGGTTAATGTAAGCGTAAGAAATAAGCGTCATTTTGGGTTCATTCCGGTATTTTGGCAACTTTAACTGGCTTAGCCTAATCAAGCTTTTCTTCGGGTTCAGCTGTGCGGTAATGGGTTGGCGTAGTGCCCATAGCGGTACGAAAATGACGATTAAATGTGGTACGCGAATTAAACCCGCATTTTGGCCATATCCAATCGATAGGTAGGCTGGTTTCTTTCAGCAGTCTGCAGGCCATCCTGATCCTATAGCCATTTACAAAACCGTAAAAATCGGTTTTCATCTGCATGTTAAGTGTTTGTGTAACATGATGTATCGGGGCTTGCACAGCCTTGGCCAGTCCTTTGAGGGAGAGTTCGGCATCCATGTATATGTCTTTATCTGCGGCCACCAGCAACCTTTTTTCAATATCTTCCATGTCTTTTATGCTTAGCGGCGATTTGTGATATTGTTTTTGCTCGGCCATGATGGGTTCTTTTGCAAAAAATTGCTTTGTAAAATAACTGAAAAGAGACAGGGCTATAGCTAGAAAGACTAACCAATTGACAATGATCGTGCTTTCGGGAATAAAAAAACCTTCTGGATTTACCGAATTATGCCTGTACGCCAAGCCAACGATATTGGCCATGACGGCAATGGGCAGCTGCGTAACGACCAGAAGCAGAAACGCGGCATGGTTTCCGCTCGTTTTCCTTTTGGCCATGATTTTGGCTACTGCCGCCATCAGGTAGCCAATGGATAAGACCACTGAACAGGCCATTAACCCAACTGTTGCCGTATATCCATCCAGCGATAGCCACTTAACAAATCCGGTAACTACAGATAGGATGATCAACAGTATGGGCACGATCAGGTGTGGGCAGATTTTGGCGGTTTTAAGACATTCGTCTGTGGCCACCAAGCTGAACAAGTAGACAAAGGGACCTGCGAGTGCCAAAAAAGGAAGGAAAGGTAACTTGAAAGCATCAACCCCAAAGAGACCAAAGAAATTATGGGCACAAATAAAGGCAACAAACAAGGCCACATTGGCCCAGAATCCAAATCTTGTGAGTGGCCTTAAATGATAGACCCTATAAGCCAAAAACATATTGGCCAAGAGGATAGAAAAAAGCGCAATCGAAAATACAATAGTTATCACAGCTAGAGTTTCTGCAACAGCTAGTTTAGCTGTCGTTACAAACCTGAGGAGAATAAACCTGTATTGCAATCGCTGCACTATCCAGATTCGTTAAAATGGATAGTGTTTTCGGTCTTTTTGATATAAATTGACCAGTTTATCGATAAAGTTTGCTTTGGTTAAGACGCTTCTTGAACAATGGGTTGTAACCGTTTTTTCTTGTCGTCTTTGTCCAGGTTTTCGATGAATACCGATGGAGAGATGCCGGTGATGCCTTTGAATATCGCGCCAAATTTACTGTGCGAGGAGAAGCCATATTTTTGGGCAAGATAGGCAATCTTGTACTTGCGCACCATGGGATTTGTGCGGAGGTCGTTCAAGGCGTAGTGAATTCTCAAGCCATTGATATAGTTGTTGAAATCCTTTTCCTGGTATTTATTGATAATATAGGAAACATAGCGCGTATTGGAGTTCAGTTCGCTGGCCAAAGCAGAAAGTGAAATATCGCCCTGTAAGAAAAAATGTTTTTCCTCCAACTGGCTGAGCCCTTCGCGGAGGCGGTCTTCCGATTCCTTAGACATGAGTTCCTGGGGTTCTGATTTTTGCGAAAGATTGCGCGATGGATCTGGAGTGGCTTGCTGCAGCGTTTCCATGTTTTTGATCAGTTGTTCGTACCTGAGCCGGTTTTCTTTTTCTCTCTTGTTTTTGAACAGCCAAGTGGCTATCAATAAAATCAACAGCAAAACCGAAGCTCCGGCCAGCAAAAAGGTAAGGCGACTGTTGCCGGTTTCTTTTGCCTTCAATTCGGCAAGCAGTTGGTTCGAGACTTTTTTTGTCGCTGCGGTGCGCTGGTCTGAAAGATCTGAATAGGCATTTTGATAAACAAGCGCGGTTTTGGCATCGCCAACAGCGCTATAGTAGTTGGCCATGCTTTTGCTCAGCCCGATTTTGGCATTGAAGTTATTGGAACTTCGAACATAGCTTTCGGCCAGTTTGTAATTGTCCAAGGCTTCCTTGTATCTTTTTTGCGCCAGGTAAACATCGCCCAGGCCACAATAAATGAAAGCCTTCAGTTCGCTTTCTGTACTGCCCAAGCGGGTAATGGCATGGAGCAGGTTTGCTTCGGCCATTTTATAGTTCTTAAGGTTGAGATAGCAAAGACCCGAAAGCTGGTCGCTGGTAGCCAAAAATACATTCTTTGAGGCTTGGTCCTGTACCTCAGTAAATCCTTTTTCAGCCTGCGAAAGCTGTTGGAGGGCCATTTTATAATCATGGTCCTCTTCCATGGCATAATAGGCCTTTTCTTGAAGGATAAGCGCTTGAGAAATAGTGGTGGCAGGCGATTTTTTGAGCTTGAGGTTGGTATTTTCGGCAATTTCAAGATACTTGCGGGCCTGTTCGGTCAGGTTTACATCTCTGTAAAGTGTCGACAGAAATCCGGCAATCCGAACTTTAAAAGCGTTTCCTTTTTCGTCGTTGGGGGCCAGCTTCTCGGCATCGGTCGCACGGATCAGGGCTTTGGCAAAATTGCCCGACCGTTGGTGCAGGGTGGCCAATAGCATCAGGCATTTCATTTTGTGGTAATCGTCTTGTGCGGTTAAAAGAAGCGAATCGGACATCTTCAAAGCTCTTTTTATATCCGAGGATGCGATTTCCGTAGCTATTTTGGTATAAGTATCGTTAAATTGTTGGTCGCCCTTTTGTTGGGGGTTGCTGGCTGCAGCAACAAGGCACTGCACCAAAAGCAGCAATAAAAGCACGTATTTGATAGGGAGATAAGGTTTCATTGATGAAATGAGTCGAAAAGATCTAACAATTCACCAAGATAGCAATGCTTTTCGGAATGGCCAATAAATTTATCTGGTGGCCTATGGTTTAAATCCATGTGCCGAAATTCAAGCCTATTGCCGGGTGACCAATAGCATATCGTTATAAGCCGCTCCGCTGTGTGCCAAAAGCTTTATGGATTTCGCTTTTCGGGTGCTTGGCAATCGATGCTTCTACGGAAAGATGAAAAATGGCCTGCAACAGGAGAATGAACAATCCGATGTAAATGTAATGCCTACTGCTTAGGGTATCGGCAACCGCTGTTTTGCTTTGAACTTTCATGCTGATTAAATTGTTATTGCAAAACTGGCCAAAACAGTTTGCCTAAATTTTGACAGCCATCACTTCTGGCCCTGATTGTGCGCAGGCTTAGTTTGTAGGTAATCCATGGGATTTGCCGTCGTCGTTGCGTTTCAGCTTCGTGTTGCTTTCAAAAAAGTGATATTAATCATTTTTTTTGGTGATGAATATGGTAGTTGTGCATGAGGCTTTGCCCTAATTTTGGACCAACAAGCATGACCAGATTCAAATGATTCACAAATTTCACATCCCCGTTTTAGGTTTGGGCTATTCGATAGATACGCCCTTAAAAGTTGCCAAATATGGCATTTCGTCTGTTGTTTCCATTGTTGACGACGAATTGACCGAAAGAATGCGCGCCTATTATGCCGAAAAGCTGGGAACGCCTTATAGTGCCATCAAAAAGGAAGTCCCAAACAGCCGTTCGCAGAGGATTACTGCTTACCTCAATATGATGAATGAAGAAGTGAACAGACAGTTTGAAGAACTTAAACAACAAGAATTTGAACCTGGAACCGACATTTGCAGGTATTTTGAACTGCTGCCAGAAGATTCGCAACTGAAACAAGGCTATGACTTGCTCATGGAATATCCGGAAGGAGAGCGGAAGGCCATTTTCAGGAACCTACTCAAAAAACAGATGCAGTTGGGTGCAATAGACGTTAACATCATGGTCAAGGTAGATAAAGCCAACTATAACCAGAACGACGAATATGCCGGCGATGAAAATACCGATGCCTTGGCGGCCCTGCGCGGCTTTGCCGAAAGCAACCTCAACTCTTCGGTTGTGCTCTCGGCAGGCATGAACCCCCGCTTGTACAGTTATATCGAAAACTTTGCCGATTTCTTTCCAGATGCTAACGGCCAGCTTAAAAAGAAGCTCATTTTGAAGGTCAGCGATTTCAGGTCGGCCTTTATACAAGCGAAGTTTTTGGCAAAAAAAGGTTTATGGGTTTCAGAATTCAGG
>JBCNPG010000273.1:0-5005 GCA_039593445.1 Pedobacter sp. | reverse complement strand
TCTATAAATCCTTGACAAATGCCACCAACGCCTGCATAAAGGCTACCTACCTTAAATTTCTTGCTCATATTGTACGGGGAAACCAATCAGGTTGATTGGCAAGGGCCTAAAATAAAGTTTTAATTCCAATCTTTATCAACATTTTATCGTGTGGCAACAATCTTCACTGATCGTTACTGGGCACATGACCGGTTTGCGCGGCCTCGATGTACAACTGGATCTGGTTTACGCAGGCCTTGAGGTTTTGTTTGACCTCATGTTCCCAAAAGCGCATCACATGGTAGCCCATTAAACCCAGGCTTTCGTTGGCAAACTTATCGCGCTGCATGTTTCTCTCTATCTTAGGTATCCAGAAGCCCAAGTTGCTTTTGGGTTTACGTTTTGTCCATTCGTAACCATGCCAAAAATCGCCATCAACAAAAATGGCTAGGCGGTATTTGTCAATCACAATATCTGGTTTGCCTGGCAGGTCGTTTCTGTGCAAGCGAAAACGGATGTTGGCTGCCCACAAAGCCTTTCTGAGCAACAATTCGGGCACACTATGCTTACCCCTGATTTTAGACATGGTTTTGCTCCGCTGCTTGGTGGTATAAAATCCTGCGCTTTCCTCAAACTTGGGAACTTTGATAACATCTTCTTCTGTTATTGGATAAGGCTTATGTTTCATGCCGGCTCATTTGCTTACAAATTAAACGAAAGTAATTGGAATTTGTTTGCGCTGGAGCGGTTGACAGTTTGCAGTTAACAGTTGACGGTTTGCAGTGATCAGTTTGCAGTTTGTTGAGCAATAATCCCATGCACCGATCAACTCATGACACCAATGAACCAATGACACCAATGAACTAATGATAGTGCTTTAACTTTTGTCATAGTTGAGCAGCCACCTGACACCGAACTGGTCGGTTACCGAGCCGAATATGGTACCCCAAAAATTGGTTTCCGAAGGCTGTGTAGCTTCGCCATGACGGGCCAACTGTTGGTAACAGCGTTGCAACTCTTGTTCTGATTGGCAATTGAGCATCAAAGATACGGAATTGCCGGTAGTTAACCCCTCATTCGCTACCAGATCTGTTGCCATAAGCACCAAACTATCTTTACGCAAAGTGGCCTGCACAATATAGGATTTGAGCTTAGCAGGCAATGAATCGCTTAAAGGGCTTTGCCCAATGGTTTGCAGTTCCAATTCACCCCCCAAACAGCTTTGATAAAAGGTCATGGCTTGCCTGCAATTGCCATTAAAAGTCAGATATGAATAAAGCTGTGCCATTTGCCAAACCTTTGAATTATTATAAAAAGCAATATTTATGGTTATTACGATACAAATTTAGCCGTTAACCCCTGTTGCCGAATAGGGTATAAAAGACAATTCGGGGGGTTGTTTACGACAAAGTCTTCGCTTATATTTGTTTCGTCAAAATCAAATTCGGCCCATGAAACACATCGCTATCCTCGTACCCGAAACTGCTGTAATAGAAGCCATTGCAGACCCAAGATATCTATTTACTACGGTAAACGAGTTTTTGGTAGCCGCAGGCAAAGCGCCCTTGTTTAATGTACAGCTAGTGGGCATGAAAAAGGAGATGAAGCTCAATAACAACCTCTTTTCGGTACATACCGATGCGCTTGTTGACGACCTTGCCAAAACCGACCTGATTTTTATTCCCGCCTTGAGTGGCGACATGAACCGTGCCGTAGAACTGAACAAAGCACTGCAACCGTGGATAGTAGAACAATACCACAAAGGTGCCGAAGTGGTTTCCCTGTGTTTGGGGGCTTTTCTATTGGCTTCTACCGGATTGCTCGATGGCAAAAAATGTTCAACACATTGGCATTTGGCTACCGACTTTAGAAACATGTTTCCGAATGTTGAACTGGTTGACGGCAGCATTATTACCGAAGAACGGGGCATTTACTCGAGCGGAGGTGCCAATTCTTATTGGAACCTGTTGCTTTACCTGGTAGAGAAATATACCGATCGCGATACAGCCATTTTAGCTTCCAAATATTTTGCCATTGATATTGACCGCGAAAACCAATTGGCCTTTATGATGTTTCAGGGGCAAAAGAAACATAACGACGAAGAAATCAAGAAAGCCCAGGATTTTATAGACGAGCATTACCAAGACAAATTAACGGTAGACCAATTGGCCGACATGGTAGCCCTGGGCCGAAGAAGTTTTGAGCGTCGCTTTAAAAAGGCCACCAACAACACGGTAATCGAGTATATACAAAGGGTGAAGATAGAAGCGGCCAAACGGAGCTTCGAATCAAGCCGGAAGAACATTACCGAAGTGATGTTTGACGTGGGCTATACCGACACTAAGGCTTTCAGGGATGTTTTTAAGAAGATAACCGGATTAACGCCGATCGACTACCGCAACAAATACCATAAAAAGGTGCTGGTTTCTTGAAGGTTAAGGGTGGGAAGTTGAAAAGTTGAAAGTTATAAGTAGAAAGTGGAAAGTAGAAAGTGGAAAGTTATAAGTGGAGGATTTTAGACTATAGCTTATTAACCAAGACTCTATAAACAAACAAAGCCCGACCTAGGTCGGGCTTTGTTGCTGTTTCTAAAAAGTCTCATTTAAAATTATCCCCTGATAATTTGTCAATGATGATAAGAATCAATGCCAGAAATGCAATTATGATAACTGCAACGGCAAGGATCTTCATCTTGTTAGCTTTCATCCTTAATAAATGCTCTTTAGATCTGATTATCAACAGCAGCATTAACAAAACGCCCGAGCTCAACCAGGCGCTGCTAATATCTTTTATATCCTCAATATTTCAAAATTTTAAATTCAGTACGACGGTTGGCCTGGTGTTCAGCGGCCGTACACTTAACGCCGTTGCTACATTTGTTAAGCAATTGGGTTTCTCCGTATCCCTTTGCCACCATTCTGTCTCTGGCTATGCCCCTGCTTACTAAATAGTTCACTACCGATCTTGCCCTGCGTTGCGATAGGTCCAAGTTATAGCTATCAACTCCCCTGCTATCGGTATGTGACCCCAATTCGATCACCAACGTTGGATTATCGCGCATGGTGCGCACCAATTCGTCGAGAATTTTGGCGGCGTCAGCCCTGATGTTATCCTTATCAAAATCGTAATGGATATTTTGTAATGCGATAGCTTTACCTACCTCAAACAATGGTTCCAGTTGCAATTTTACGGTAAAAGTTTGGGATTTGTCAATACCTTTAGTAGAAATTGTTGTAGAATCTGCATAAAACTTCTCCTTTTGCGCCAAAATCTGGTAATCCTTACCCGGTTCTATATCGAACAAGAAGGTTCCCTGTTCGGTGCTGCTTTTGCGGGCCACCACTTGGCGGCCCGCACTGAATAACGTAACAGCAGCAGCTGGGATGATCTCACCAGACTTTTTATTAACCACATCTCCTTTTAGGGCCAAAATTACTTTTGGTTGCTCTCCCCTGTGGCTAAAGCTATAAATATCGTCTCTGCCTACGCCGCCTTTGCGGTTAGACGAAAGAAATCCAGTAGTTAAATTATCGCTATTGCTGACGGTGAGGTAAGCAAAATCATCAGCAGGTGAATTAACTGGATATTTGAGGTTTTCAGGCTTAGACCAGCTTTGTTTGCTGCCCTTGGTGCCGAAAATATCGAGGCCTCCCATTCCGGGCCAGCCGGTACTCGAAAAATAAAGGGTACCATCATTGCCCATGGTAGGGAACATTTCGTCTTTGATGGTATTAATGCCCGGACCTGCGTTTTTAGGCTCGCCCCAGGTTTTATCATCCTGCAGTTCGCAGTACCAGATGTCGGTACCACCCAAGCCACCTGGCATGTTAGACACAAAATACAGGGTTTTCTCATCTGGGCTAAGCGCGGCATGGCCCACCGAATATTTCTCTACATTGTTGTAGGCAAAAGCCTGCTCTACCCATTTCCCGGCCAACTGCTTGAAGAAGTAAAGCTCTAGGTTGTTGGTATTGTACTTGTTTTTGCCAACGGTACTTACTTCTACGGTTTTGCCCGTAGTTGTACGGGTAACATACAATACCGAGCCTAATTTATTGGTAATTACCGGACCAATGTGGTATTCGCCTTTGTTATAGATGACCGAATCGATAACGGCATGAGACAAATCGTTCGCCTCATTTCTGTTTGCGGTATAAATGCGCAAATATGGGCGACCGGTACGGCCATACAAATCTTTGAGCGATTTGCTATTTGGTTCTCCGGTAAAGAATACGCCATCTTGGTAAGGAAACACCGAGAATTCTGAAAGCGGAGTGTTGACGCCTGCCTGGTTTTTGATTTGGTGCGTTGTAGGTTTGGCCAACCACACCACCGCCGAATCGCACCCGGCAATATCTACACTCACCCTGGCATTGTCGCCTGTTGTACTGGCATATTGCTGCAACACTTTTTTGGCTTCGGCATATTTAAGGTTCGATTTAAGGGCTTCGCCATACAAGATCAGGTTTTCTGGCTTGCTTTCTGGAACGGCCACCACGCGGGCATACCAGTTTTCGGCAGCCTCATAGTCTTTCATCTTTACATAGCAATCGGCCAAGCTTTCCAAATCTTCGAGCTTGGGCTTTTTCACGTCTACCAGCTTTTGAAAAAGCTGAACAGCCTGAAAATACTGATATTCGTTATATAACTTCTTGGCTCGATCGCGAAGGTTAAACTGTTCTTGTGCAAATACAGTGGTTAAACTGGCACTCCAGGCAATCAATGTGGCAATGATGATATATTTCTTCTTCATAATTCTATTTGTACGGAATAACCTTCTTTAAAAAAACCTCGGACTTAGCAAACGGTTAAGCGACCTGTTGAAGGTAATGCCCAAAGTCAGCTCGTGCGAGCCCGACTGTACCGAGCTCAGCTTGTTCAGCATATAATCATAAGAATAGCCCAACCTGAAACGGCTGCTGACATTGAACTGCACCACGCCCGAAATCGAGTTGACGTTGCTTAGCGAAATGTTTTTGCTGTAGGCTTTGTTCCACAAGTTTAAACCGGTGCGGTACGAACCGCC
>JBCNPG010000272.1:0-5016 GCA_039593445.1 Pedobacter sp. | reverse complement strand
TTTTATCAAATGACGCGCTTGATTATCATCTGTTTATGTTTATTGGCCTTGAATGCCAATGCACATCGCACGCCTCCTCCAAACGACGATATAGAAAAAGCCATCAACATAGCCAACACCGATGCTTTTTGCACCGAAGATGCCAAATACAGCAATATAGAGGCTACAACCACTGCAAGAGGGATACCGATGAATTGGAATGGCGCCGTTGGAAAGGATGTTTGGTTCAAGTTTACGGCCACCAAATTCGATGTTAACATTACAGTGAACGGCAAGGATAATCCGGCAAGCACCAATACACTGATCAATCCGCTGGTAGCCCTTTATACCTTCGACCCAGCCACCAACCTGTCGGCCGAACTCCCTACAACCATGTTGACTTCGAGCAATGTAAGCAGCCTTACCAAAAGCGGTTTAATCCCCGGAACGGTTTACTACATCAGGGTAAGTGCGGCCATGAACGCCGAAGGCACTTTTAAGCTCTGCGTGAACAATTATTTTGCCCCACTTAAGCCTGGACAAGATTGCGGCACTGTTTCCATCCTCTGCAAAATGGAAGAATTTACTCAAACCAATGTTACTGGTGCCGGCCTCAACAACAGGGAAACCGCTGGCACCTGCTTAGGTACAGAATCAAACTCGGCTTGGTACATGTGGACAGCAGGAAAAGATGGCACCTTTACATTTACGATAACCCCTACCGTTAGGAACAACGATATTGATTGGGTATTATATGATCTGGGACCTGGTGGCGATTGCAGTCAGGTAAATGCAGCCAATGCCATCCGCTGTGCTTCGGGAAGCGGCGTTACCTGTACGCCCTTTTACAACCAAACCGGCCTGAGTTTAACCGAAACGGATCTGCGCGAAGAGTCTGGTTGCGTACCCGGACAAAATGGCTTTGTCAAATATGTTGACATGATCGCCGGCCATAACTACGCGCTTATTATCGACAATTTTTCTGGGGGCAACAACGGCTTCCATATCCAGTTTGATGGCACTACCGAGTTTGTTGGACCAACGGCCGAAATCAAAATGGATAAGATCAACCCGTGTACGTTCCAGCAAAGCTATACTTTTACCAGTCTTTCGGCCAACTACAACACTTTGAAATGGACTTTTGGGGAAGGTGCCAATATAGCCACAGCCGATACCGAAGGCCCATTTAACATTACCTATACCACCCCTGGCGAAAAAGCGGTAGTGCTGGAGGCAAAGGGCGCCAATGGCTGTACCGTGTTTAGCACGGTGAAGTTCATCGTGGCCAATACACCTTCGCCACCGGTAATTACACCATCTGCCCTCAAGCTCTGCGTTGGCGAAACCCTGAAGCTGAGCACCCCTGACCTTGATTTGGCTACCTATCATTGGACAGGCCCCAATGGTTTTACTTCTGACCAACAAAATCCCAAAATTTTGATTACTGGTCCTGAAAATGCAGGCAACTACCAGCTTTACGTGCAGGTTGGCGATTGTGTAAGCAATGTAACTACACTCACCATTCCACCTATTTATCTCAAGCCAGCAGCACAATTCAAAATTATAACCAACAACGCCTGCCAAGCTAACCAGAGCTTTACACTGGTTAACCAATCTACCGATTTCACTACTGCCATTTGGGATGCGGGAGCTGGTGTTAAGACCTTCACCATGGCAGGCAATGGCGATGGCTTGCTGACTTACAGCACGACGGGCACTAAGACCATTACGTTAACCGTCCAAAATGCCAATGGCTGCTCGGTTAGCATTTCGCAGCAATTGGAAGTACAGCTAAAACCTGCCACGCCGGTAATTACGGCCAATCAGGCGAAATTTTGCCTTGGCGATGTGATGAAGCTGCAAGTTGATGAAACAGATGGTCTAACCTATCAATGGACAGGCCCTAACGGATTTACGGCCAATACCGCCAAAATAGAAATTCCCTTAACCGATTTTAAACAAGCTGGCACTTACCAAATTGTGCTCAAAGCTGGCGATTGCCAAAGCGATGCAGCCCAATTTATTGTACCGCCTATTGCCAAGATACCGCAGGCCATGTTTAATACCGAACCACAGTTTAATGCCAAATTTTCGGCGCCACTGCCTATCGTTTTTACCAACAGCTCTAAAGATGCTGATTCTTATTTGTGGGATTTCGGCGATGGTAGCCAATCTACACTGGCCAATCCTACCAACACCTACACGCAAAGTGGCTCATTTAAAATTATCTTGACGGCCTATGCCGACGAAGGTTGCTCCAACTCGGTAACCAAAGGCGATTTGGTGATCTTAAAAAATGCTGCGCTGTTCGTGCCCAATGCGTTTTCGCCCAATGGCGACGGTGTCAATGATGAATTTGTGGTGAGTATCACCAACCTCAAAAAATACCATCTTTTCATTTATTCGCGGCTTGGCGAAAATCTATTTCAAACCACCAGCATTTTCGAGAACTGGAAAGGCACTTTCAACGATAAGCCGGTACCGGTCGGGGTCTACTTTTATGTTATTATCGGCAAAAACATAGCCAATCAGGATGTGAAATATACAGGTTCGCTTACCCTGATCCGCTAATTTTATTCCTCAAGTGCCAATCCGATTTCTTTGAGCAATATGGCGGCGTTAAACGTGCTGCAGGGTCCATGTTTCAGCTTATAATCAAAACTCATTTCGCCTTGGGCCAGTTGGATGTCAAAGTGGAAATTCCTTACCGTTTGCGCATGTACAGCCTGTAGTTCAGACAGTTGCAGGTCGTGCGTAGCGAACAATGTCGGCACGCGAAGTTCGATCATCTCTTCAATAAACACCTTGGAGCCCAGGTATTTATCCCGGCTATTGGTGCCGCGCAACATCTCGTCGATCAGCACCATGGCATTTGCGGTGGTTTTCACGGTGGTCAAAATCATTTTCAACCTATTCAGTTCGGCCTTAAAAGTAGAAGTACTTTCTTTCAGCGAATCAACAATGCGCATATAAGTGACCAATTTGAAGATAGACAGGCGCATTTGGCTGGCACAAACCGGCGCACCGGCATAAGCCAATACCATATTGATGCCAACCGTACGCAAAAAAGTACTCTTTCCGGCCATGTTAGACCCGGTTACGATATCGACCGTAGCCTGCGCCTCTAGCTGGTAATCGTTGTATACCCTGCTCTGCCGCTTAATTAAAGGGTGCCCCAATACGCTTGCCGAGAGCGAAAAGCCATCGTCGATAAGGGGGAAAGTCCAAGCCGGTTCGTTGTGCACCAAAGTAGCCATCGAAATGAGTTCTTCGAAATAGCCAATCCTATCCAAGCCGTTTTCTACTTCGGCAGTGGTATTCCATTGGTCGAGTTTGATGCAACAATCCAAATCCCACAAAAAGAAAAAATTGAGGATCGCACTGAGCAGGATATTCAGGCGCGCATCAAAGGCCTGTATAATTTTAGCGAGTTTTTTAATCTGTTCACTTACTTGTGTCGTAGACGAGAAGAGAGACCGGATATAGTTGCTTTGCCAATTGGTTTCCTCGGTCCACCTAATAGCCGTACCATAATCGTTCAGCAACGCCGAGCTTCCGCTAAACCCGTAGTAAACCTGATTGATTTTCTTGCCCTGTCCCAATGTAAGCGCAGCATTGATAAAGGCAATCAGCAACAAGACCGACCAGAGCTTTCCTCCTGCAATAATGGCAGCCAAAGTTAAAACAGAAGCCACATAGGGCAATAGCTTTACATACAAGCGCAAGGCTTTATTTCTGGTAAATTGCAGCTGCTCGGCCAAGGGGCCTTTCAGTTTTTGCTTGATCTGCTCGATTTGGCTTACTTCGTGGCTTTTGAGGTTGGCCCTGAATTCGAATGTGCGATCGATATGCGATGCCATTTCCTTGATTGCCTCCTGCCTATCTACAATACCGGCTTTAGTATCGGTTTGCGCCAGGCTTTGGGCCAAACGTTCAATGCCTACTTTGGTACGGCACCTATTGATGAGGGCAAAAAGCGACGACTTTCCAAAAACATCCAAATCGGCCGTGTAAGCATGCATTTCGTCCTTAAAATTTTCGCCATGCCCATATTTATTTTCCTCGCCTTTGAGCAGGGCCAATTCGTTTTCATAAACCCATAACAGGCTACTCAGGTACTCCTTGTTTTTGCTGAGGGCATTTTGCTTCTTCACGGCAAGGATAAAAACAATCACCGGCAACACCAGCAAAGAGCCCCTCCAATAGATTTCGGCATCATTGGCCGATTTAAGGAAGAAAACAAAAAATGCAATTTCTACCAACAACAAGGCAATCCGCACCATCGATAGCTTATCGATGCTTTTTTTAAGGCCATCGATCAGGCCGATCAGTTCGGTGGTACGCAACTTATATTTATTTTCGATTTCTTGCTGGCTTTTTAACATTATATTTGTTTTTTGATCGAGCGCTAAGATACTATGAAACGAGGAGAGTAGGAACAAATGGACGAATGAAACAGAAACCGGAGCAAAAGTTTAATGAAGCCGAGCGCTGGTAAACGGGAGCAAAGAAATGCCATTCAAAATTCATTCAGTCAAACAGTCATTCACTCACTCCAAATTATTCACCCATGAAAATAACGCTACTAGCAGTTGGCAAAACAGAAGACAAATACCTGATCGAAGGCATCGAAAAATACCTTAACCGATTAAAACATTATATCAACTTTAGCCTGGTCATCATTCCCGATATCAAAAACACCAAAAACCTTACCGAAGCCCAGCAGAAGAGCAAAGAAGCCGAACTGATTGCCAAGCAACTGAATGCTGGCGACGTAGTAATGTTGCTCGACGAAAAGGGCAAAAAGCACAGCTCGGTTTCTTTTGCCGAGTACTTGAACAAACAAATGATCGGCAGCGTACAGCACCTGGTCTTCATTATCGGCGGCCCCTATGGTTTTGACGACAGCATTTACAAACGCGCCAAAGGGAGCCTATCGCTTTCCGACATGACTTTTTCGCACCAAATGGTACGCCTTTTCTTTGTGGAGCAATTGTACCGTGCCTTTACCATCCTCAAAAACGAACCATACCATCA
>JBCNPG010000271.1:0-5021 GCA_039593445.1 Pedobacter sp. | reverse complement strand
ATGAATCCCATTGCATCAAGCAAATGATTTTCGCCGCCTTCAACCATCATTGATGTTGCGTTTTCATATCCTTTGAGCTGAATTGGTTGCTCGTTGGGCAAGGGCTTTATCCTTAAAACGGCATCAGAATAGATAAAGTCGCCAGTAAAACCAACGATATCGCCCTTGGCATTATAAAGCGTAAGGTTGGCGATAAACGATTGCGAATGTCTGAGCTGCCAATCGAAAGGTTTACGGATAACGGCCATCGAATCGAACCTGACCTTCTGCCAGCCACTGTCTGTCAGTTGAAGCTTCCAAAGGATGGCCTTTAAAGGCAAGGCGCGTGCTTCGGGTATGTCTAAAACTATTTTGGGCTGGTGTGGCTTACAACCCAGCAATAAAGTACAAAGCAAAAGATTAAGTAAAAGCTTCATGCGGTATAGCTTTAAAGCTGCCTATCGAAATGATAGGCAGCGGATTAATTTGGCGCATTAGATGATGCCTGTGCACATGGTATGTCCCGTGTTGGTGCGGTAGGTCGTGCCATTTACCATCACCGCACAGCCACAATCCAAGGTGCCTGATCCGTTTGAGCATTGGCCCTGGTAGTTCTTCTTCAGCTCCTCGATGTAGAGCGTACATTTTTCTGCCGTAAAACACACCAACTCTCCGCCTGGAAGCGTTCCCGCCAAGATTTTCTTCATTTCTTTTCTTGTCAAAGCCTGGCCTTGCTTGGGTTTCGAGCCCTCATTTCTTGTTTTTTTCATGTTTGTCATATTTGGTAAGTGCAGCCACCTTACACCGGGCTGCTTGGGTGCTTTCGAAATAGACAATAGGGCTTGCAAGGGATGACGAGTTTTAGTTCTCCTAGGGAATAGTGGAGATGATCTACGGTAGCCGGGCGCCAGTGTAATGAATCAGGGCAGGCTCAAGCCTGAAATGGATGTTTTTCATAGCTAGATTTTAAGTGGAAAGACTAAATTTTGCTCTGCAGGGATGCGGGGACAGAAGTGTCCTAAAGGTTGGAAAGAATTTTCTAAAAAGCTATCCTTTTTATGGATAGATTATCCAATAAATTGCTAATTTTAGAAAAAATACAAGATATGGTTGGTCTTAAAATACGTATGATTAGGGAGATGAGAGGTTATTCTCAAGAGTACATGGCAGAAAAATTGGGCATGGCACAAAACTCTTATTCGAGGATCGAAACTAATCAGACAAAATTATCTACTGAGCTTTTGCAGAAAATAGCAACCATTTTAGGCGTCTCGCCTATGGATATCTTAAGCCAGCAGCCAGCCATCATTAACCTACAGTCGAATCAGGGCACACAACAGGCCATAGGACATGTTGACACGATTGTGTCTGAAAACAAAGAGCTTTACGCCAAAATACTGGAGCAGAAGGATTCCGAAATCCAACGTTTACAGCGAATGGTAGAAGCCCTATTAGAAAAATTAGGCAACTAGCCCACCCAATTCTCTCTATCCAAATTTCTATAATGATGGCTTCGGCAAGGCGTTGGGTGCTGATGTGTTCGCTTAAAGTGAAAAGCCTAACAAAGGACTAATTTATTGACACGATTTGCTGTAAATACCATGTTCTCTCCTGATTTCGTTTAAAGATTTTTAGGAGAACCAAAAATTCCCATCGTGCCTTTTCAATAAATTTAAGTCTATTGAAAGACAGATTGCGCTTAACATAGAGGCTAAATAGGACTATATTTTAATTTCCAATTGGCATGTGGTGATTATTTAGGTATTAAATTTAAAGTAATTTAATGATATAAAACAATTATTTTTTTGAAATGCTAAACCCAAAGCCTTGCCCCGGAACTAGAAACTCTATATTACGATAAGAAATTTTCGTGCCAGTCTTTTCTGGTTTGTTAAAGTTTTCAGAAGGAAATGTTGGATAAACGTCAAAAACATATTCTTCAGGAAAACGGTTAATTTCGATATTCATTTTTAAGGTGTGCAAATTGGTGAAATAATTATCAACCGCACCACCGTTTCCAATTTGATATTGTGCTTCGATGATCTGATAGAAGCTCATCTCTTCTCCTTTTTTGATTTGGATAAGCTCTTTTAACAATAACTTATCGGGTGATGAAGGGTCTTGCACGATCTCATCGGTGATAGAAAACTTCCTTACAGGATCTTTCGACTTGCATTTTTTACATCCGGCTTCAAGAAGTTTATATTTAACAAGAGGTGTATCACTTAGGTTAACGCCCATATCGTATTCATAGTGGCTGCTTTTGCCAGATACATATTCTATATCAAAGTCTGTCCTTTGATGCAGGTATAGGGTGTTTTTTTCTGTTTTTTGGTATTCAAATGATAGAACAAGGTTTTTTCTCAAGATCTCCGTGTCGAAAAATTTATTTTCTATAATTGCTTCTACAAACTTATGAGGCATCTTGTCTTTTAGGAGCGCCGCAAATATTCCTTCTTTCATGTTTTCAATGGTGGTATTGGCGTCCTCTTTGAAACTATTGATAAGGCCTTGAAATTCAATTTTAAAATGTTCGGATTGTTTTTGGAGTAAGCTATGGCTATAATTATGATTTCTTTTTTCAACAAGGATATGAAGAAGGAACATAACAAATACGGCTTCGCCAAGTATTGTTAAAAAGTGGCTAATTACGGAAAGGTAGTTCAGATGGGTCTGCTGATAAAGGAAATAAATGACTTGACCGATTAAAATGATGATTATACCAACGATGGTGCAAATCTTCGCATTCCTAAGGATCCAATAAGGTGATTTTTCTTCGTCTGTTTGAGGCATTGTTAATTTAGATAAAATTATAAATATTGAGCGTGAGGCTATGGATAGCTAAAATGGAAGGGTAATTCCATTAATCTGAAATTGGAGAAAAAAGACGATTAAATAAAAAATGTAAAAAAATAGAGCATTGCGCTTCAGCCCGCCCAATTCTCTCTATCCAAACTTCTGTAATGGATGGCTTCGGCAAGGTGCTGGGTGCTGATGTGTTCGCTTGCCTCTAGATCGGCAATGGTTCTGGCTACCTTTAAGATGCGGTCGTAGGCCCTTGCCGAAAGCCCTAGTTTTTCCATGGCCATTTTAATCAGGGCTTGTCCGGTTTCATCGATGGTACAAATCTGCCGAACCATATTTGAACTCATTTGTGCATTGGCATGCAAGCTATCCTGGTTTTTAAAGCGCTCGCTTTGTATGCTTCTTGCCTGAATTACGCGTTTTCTGATCGTTTCGCTTTTTTCGGCAGGCCTATCGGAAGCGAGTTGCTCAAAATTAACCGGCGTTACCTCAACATGCAGATCGATGCGGTCTAACAAGGGGCCTGAAATCTTGCTCAGGTATCGCTGTACAACACCTGGGGCACATACACATTCCTTATCTGGATGATTAAAGAAGCCACAGGGACAGGGATTCATAGAGGCTACGAGCATAAAGCTGGCCGGATAAGCCACGGCAAATCTTGCCCTGGAGATGTGCACGGTTCGGTCTTCCAGAGGCTGGCGCATCACTTCAAGTACGGTACGCTTGAATTCAGGAAGTTCGTCCAAAAAAAGAACGCCGTTATGTGCCAGGGATATTTCTCCGGGCTGGGGATTGACGCCTCCGCCCACTAGGGCTACATCAGAAATGGTATGGTGTGGCGAGCGGAAGGGTCTTTCGCTTAACAGCGCCTGCTTGGTGCTCAATTTTCCTGCTACAGAATAGATTTTGGTGCTCTCTAAAGCTTCTTGGAGGCTTAGTGGAGGCAAAATGGTGGGCAAGCGTTTGGCCAACATGGTTTTGCCGGCACCCGGTGGGCCAATCAGGATAACATTGTGCCCACCTGCAGCCGCAATTTCTAGGGCGCGTTTGATGTTTTCCTGTCCTTTTACGTCAGAAAAATCGTGGTCATACGCATTTGCCCTCAAAAACTCTTTCGAAGCATTTACGATAACGGGTTGGGGCTTTGACTTTCCATTGAAAAAATCGGCCACATCTGCCAAGCTTTCCATGCCATACACCGAAAGTGGGCTTACAATTCCGGCTTCTGAGGCATTTACTTTGGGCAAGATAAAGCCGTTCAATCCTTCATTGGCACATTGTAATGCAATGGGCAATGCGCCTTTGATGCTTTGCAGGCTGCCATCTAAAGACAGTTCGCCCATGATGAAGTATTGGTGTAGTTTGGACGCATCAAGTTGGCCAGAAGCGGCCAAAATGCCTATGGCAATGGGTAGGTCGTAGGCCGAGCCTTCCTTTCTGATGTCTGCTGGAGCCAAATTAACCACGATTTTTTGTCTGGGCATGCGATAGCCCGCCGTGCGGATGGCGCTCTCCACCCGGAACAGACTTTCCTTGACGGCGTTGTCGGGTAAGCCGACCACAAAATACTGTGTGCCGCTGTCTATGCTTACCTCAATGGTAATGGTGAGGGCGTCAACCCCACAAACAGCGCTTCCATAGGTTTTTACGAGCATAGTCCTGAATCTAGACAATGCACTTGCCAATTGCAAAAAGCACAGCAACTATTTGAAAAATTCAATTAGAGGCTAATTTTTTTAATTAACTGTAGGTTGTTTTTTCTTTTTTAGAAAAGCACCGAAGGGTGTTGGTGCCAGTATTCAAAAACAAAACCCCCAAAGCATAGCCTTGGGGGTTCGTTAATATTTTTAGCTAAAGTCTAGCGCTGCGGCATTTTTGGCATATTGCGCATCATTTTGGCAGCGGCGGCCGGGTTAGAGAATTGCTTCATCACCTTGCGCATGTCTTCAAACTGTTTAATGAGCTTGGTTACGTCTTCTACCTTGCTGCCCGACCCTTTGGCAATGCGCAGCCTGCGGCTTTGTTGGATGCTGTCTGGGTTTTCTTTTTCGAATGGGGTCATCGATTGGATGATGGCCTCCACGCCCTTAAAGGCATCATCGTCTATGTCAACGTTCTTCATCATCTTGCCTACACCCGGAATCATGCCCATCAAATCCTTCATGTTACCCATTTTTTTGATTTGTTGGATTTGTCCGTAAAAGTCGTTGAAATCGAATTTATTCTTGCGGATT